>CAZBPB010000230.1:0-2718 GCA_964493565.1 uncultured Pleurocapsa sp.
CATGAATAATTCAGCCGTTATCGAGAAGGTAACGCTGTTCATTACAAGAGAAGCGCAAACGAGCATTCAACTGCTCATGTTCCAACATCCAATCGCAGGTATCCAGCTTCCGGCGGGTACTGTTGAAGCAGATGAAACCCCGGAACAGGCCGCATTTCGCGAGGCTTTCGAAGAAACGGGGCTGGATCAATGGAAGTGGATACAGCAGTTGGGCGTTGAAACTGTTCCTGTTTTCCCTGAAGGTCAGGCTGCGCTGCTGGAATCTTTCACCCTGCACAATCTGGAAGGAGAGCCGCATTTCGCGCAGCTACAACGCGGCGCAAAGGTTCAACTCCTCTCAGCGCGAGAAGATCTCGCCCGGGTACACTATGAGATAGAGCGCTGGCATGATGGTCAGCTTATCCATGAACAGGTAGTAGGCGAACTGCCGATTGCGCTGCTGGCAGAGAATCAACACCGCACCTTTTTGCAGATGCGAACAGCGCAGCGGGCACCTGAAAAATGGGGGCATCTGGCTGATATGGGCTGGACGTTCACCTGTTTCTGGACACCGCTGGCAAATCCGGCAGCATTACATCCGACACAAGTGGGCTGGCTGGAGCGCTGGAAAACAGCATTGGCGTGAAGGTGTGTTTTGAACCTCAACGCTGCTCAAAACGCAAAATAAGCAGCTAAGAACACGGGTCGCATTGAGTTCGCATTGAAAACCGATAGATGTGTTAAATTTTGTACACACTCGCATCGAAAAGGATGACACGGTGAAGAGAGCATGGTTCGGCGCGGCGGCACTGTTGATATTAGGAGCCTGTCAGAGCGGGCAGCCGCTGCAAGAGGTTACGCGTGGCGACGAGATCTATTTCAACGACTTTTCACAGTCCGGCAGCTTTGAAGAGGGCAGCTACGACGGCGCGACATTACGTGTGCGTGACGGCGTTTACCGCATTGACGTTATTACGGGTGATAACACACTCTGGTGGGGGCAGTGGGGAGAGCCACAAACCGATGTCATCATTGACGTAGATGCCGAACAGACTAGCGAAGCCCCGGAGACGGTTTACGGCGTGATGTGCCGTGTTCGCGGCAGCGTTGGCCTAGCCAGTACGCCTGATGCCGAACTGCTGGCGATATTGACCGATACCCCGGCGGAAGCTACTGCTGAAGGCGACCTAACCGACGAACCCACACAGGAAGCAACTGTCGAGGCTGGCGTTACTGAAGCTGAGCCGCAAATCAACAACGGGGACGGCTATCTATTCCTTCTGCAAGGCACAGGGCAGTTTGCGATTATGCGCGCACGCGGACGGGACATTACACCGCTGGTGAATTGGACAGCATCTGACATCGTGAATACCGCGCCGGGCAGCAACCATATCCGTGCTGTGTGCGACGGCAATTATCTGGCGCTGTACATCAATGACCAATTTGCAGCCGAAGCTACCGACGATGCCTATCGCGAAGGTCAAATCGGACTGGTGGCAGGGGCAGCCAACCGATTAGGTGTACGTGTTCATTTCGATAACCTTTCGGGCTAGAAGCTGACCCGCTGCTAGGGAAGCCGCTGGCGAATTTTCCGAGCGACAGGATTCGGGCGTTAATTATCGCCGGGATCGTTGGTGGTGTGGCGGCGGTGATCCTGAATTTTACAGTGGCGGCAATTCCCGAATGGTGGGCGCCGCCGCTTACAGTGATCCTGATGGCAGCGCTGGTGCTGGCATTAGGCTGGTACATTCTGCATATCTGGAACCGGGAGATCGTGCTTTATGAGCGCGGTTTCACTTATCAGGAAGGTTCACGGAGCGTTCCGTTCCATTACGAAGAGATCGTTGCTATCCGCCTGAATGCTGAACGATTGCGATATTTTGGTGGGCTGATCCGGCGCAACCGATACCATTACCGCGTGGTGATACAGAACGGTGATGTGATCAATATCAACGGGGGTTGGTATAGGCGCGCTGCCGAACTTGGCACGACATTGCTGGAGCGGGTGAACGCGCTGCTCATTCCCCGTTTGCAAACCGCATTTGAAAATGGCGAAACGCTGCATTTTGGCGGCTTGCTTTCTTTAGACCGCGAAGGTCTAAGCACACAGGATACTGTGCTTGATTGGGCACAATGTTCCGGCTATGCCATCGGCGGTGGCAGGTTGGCGATACATGACAGGCAGGATGCAGTCTGGTTCAGCCAGCGGCTCGGCGAGATTGATAACATCACGTTCCTGATCAGTATTTTGAAACAGCAGATCCGATGATCCTACAGGTCATCGTCTGGTCGCTGATCGGCTTTGTCAGCGGTTCGCTGATGTTCTCCTACTGGCTGGGTAGAACCGTATTGGGCCAAGACATCCGGCAGGTGGGCGATGGCAATCCCGGTTCAACCAACGTCCTCAAAGTCGGCGGATGGAATCTCGGCGCGTTAGCCTTTACGCTAGATGTTTTGAAAGGGGCTGTGCCTGTAGCCGTCGCCAAATACTGGGTTGGCATTGAATCATCGTTAGCCTGATGCCAATTTTAGGCCACGCATTTTCACCGCTGCTGCGCGGGCATGGCGGTAAAGCCGTTGCCGTATCGTTTGGCGTATGGATGGCGCTTACCTTCTGGGAAATTCCGATGCTGGGCGGCCTCGCGCTTGGCCTGTGGTATCTGGTAATCGCCACATCTGGTTGGGCAATTGTGTTCATGTCACTTAGTATTGGCTTGTATCTACTCCGGTTTGACCCAA
>CAZBPB010000230.1:2746-6524 GCA_964493565.1 uncultured Pleurocapsa sp.
GGGCAGGCAATTTCGCCATCTTCCTGTATAAATACCGCGCCGACTTGCGCCAGAAGCCGCAGTTTCGTGAATGGATTACAGAGCGTCTATGGCCATCGAAGCGCTCTGCGGATTAACTTTCTTCTTCATCTCGACGGTGCTGATCGCTATTGCCCTGATCGCCATCCTAAACACCCTCAGCTTTCCGCGCCTGAAAACACCGCCCTCATTCGACAGTGATCTACTTGTTTCCATCCTGATTCCGGCGCGGAATGAAGCAGCAGGCATCAGCGGCACACTCGATTCGCTGCTGGCGCAAACGGGGGTCAAATTTGAAATTCTGGTGCTGGATGATGATTCAACCGACGATACCACCAAACAGGTCAGGCAAATAGCTGATCCTCGCGTGCGCTTGCTTACGGGCGCGCCGCTTCCTGAAGGCTGGTTCGGCAAGAACCGGGCGTGCCATGAGCTTGCACAGCAGGCAAAAGGTGATTTACTGCTGTTTACTGATGCTGACGTGATCTGGAATCAGGGCGCGCTAACAGCCCTGATACATGAACAACAGCGGTCAAGCGCGGCGCTTGTGACCGTTTGGCCGACGCAGATCACAAAGACATGGAGCGAGCGGCTGGTCGTGCCGCTAATGGCTATGACCATCATTGGCTATTTGCCTGTACCTACGGTCAACAAAACCCGCTGGCAAGCCTTTTCCGCCGCTAACGGCCAATGCTTGCTGTTCACCCGCAAAAGCTATCAGGCGGTTGGCGGGCATGAAGCAGTAGCAGCTTCTATCGTTGAAGATATTGCATTTGCCCGCTCGGTCAAGCGCGCGGGGATGCGCCTATGGATGGCTGATGGTAACGGGCTGATTTGCTGCCGCATGTACCATTCATGGATGCAGGTGCGTGACGGCTTCGCCAAGAATATCATTGCTGGCTACGGCGGCGTAATGCCGTTTCTGTTCGGCTGGCTGTTTCACTGGCTGGTGTTTTTGCTTCCGGTGTTCTACTTGATCGTCGGCGTAATTGAGCCGGAACTCCGCGTTGGGATGCCTTTTCCAGCTATACCCCTTCTTCTGATCGGCACAGGCATCGCCATTCGCGGGCTTTCAGCAGCCGTCACCCACCAACGCCTCGTTGATGCCCTCTTCCTACCGATTTCGGTCATCCTGATGAGCATCATCGGGGCACAGGCGCTGTACTGGCAGCTTCGCTACGGCGGGCCACGCTGGAAAGGCCGCACCCTAGCCAAAAGCCTGTTCCCTTGACTTAGAGCGCGCTTTAAGTTGTAGACTAAACCTCAGTTATGCTGAAGTAATTTGAGCAAGGAAAGCCGCCATTGAGAACCTCGCTCCGCCCTAAAAGTCGTGCCCCTTGGTGACGCGGAAGAGGGTGGAGTGAGGGATTGAGAAGGGCTATTTCGCGTTCACACGTCTTTTCCCTAACTCAGACTAATTACTCTTCTGGCGGCGAGGTTGGTTCGCCGCCAGCCAGCGTCTCGATCATAAAGTTTGGCTGGGTCAAGATACGATGTACAGGGCATTTGCCGGCAATTTCCAGCAGTCGCAGCCGTTGTTCTTCGCTCAGATCACCCTTGAAGGTCAGTACCTGCCGGAACTCGTTTACCACGTCCGAATCACCCTGATAATCTGGATAATTAGGCGCTTTGAAAGTTTCAAAGCTGACCTGTACATCCACTTCTTCCAGAGGCCAGCCTTTGCGTTGTGCGTACATTTTCACAGTGATCGCCGAACAAGAGCCAAGCGCGGCAGCCAGATAATGTTTCGGTGTGGGGCCTTCGTCGCCGCCACCAGCACTAACCGGCTCATCAGCGATAATGCGATGATTACCGGTGATAGCTTCGGCCTTGAAGCCCTCCCGCAACTTAATTGAAGCAGAGTTCATAATCCAATTCCTGAATACAAAAAGAAAGTAAAAGCGCTTTTAGGCGTGCGCCCAGCCAGACCACCCGCGCGCCTGCCATGCCGCATACAACGCCACAGAACCAACCGTCGCCACATTTAGGCTGGCAACCCGTCCGCGCATAGGCAGGCAAACCAGAAGATCGCAGGTATCGCGCACAAGCCGGCGCATCCCTTCACCTTCACTGCCCAGTACCAGACCGACACCGATGTTTAGATCTACTTTATCAAGCGGTGGTACGTTGGGGCCGATATCCAGCCCTACTAGCCACACATCCTGTTCCTTCAAATCGCGCATGGTCTGCACAAGATTGGTCACCTGAATCACGCTGAGATGCTCCACCGCGCCGGAAGAGGCATTGACTACCGCAGGTGTCACGCCTACGCCGCGCCGATCCTGCAAGATCACGCCATGCACGCCTACCGCATCGGCAACGCGCAGTAAACCGCCGACATTCTGGGGATCTTTAAGCAAATCCAGCAGCAGTAGGAATGGCTTTTCGCTGCGCTGCTGCCCGACAGCCAGAGCATCTTCCACTTTGACATACGGGTAATCCCCCGTACGCAGCACCATATTCTGGTGGTTGGCGTTGTTGGCAAGATCATCAATGATACGGCGCTGCACGCGGCGTATCTTCACGCCTTTTTCCTGCGCCGTCTGTATGATTTCAGCGACGATGCCTTTTTCTTCGACGGTTTCCGTCACAAGAAGCTGTTCCATTTGCCGCCGGTTGGCGCGCAAGGCTTCCATAATTGCCCAGTGGCCGTAAATAAATTCTGTCATACGCGTTGTCCTCACAGCGACGAAGCCTGATCTAGATAACCCCGTCACAAACAGTAGAGGCGCTTTGAGTAAGCGCCCCTAGATGATACCAGACAACCAGTGAATTGTAGGTTAGACCATGTTAGCCGTTTTGATGGGTTTGGCTCGCGCCTTCACCCGCCGCCCGCCACATATTCAACCATCCGGGTTCACGCACACTCTCTTCATGCAGGCGCTTCATTCTCGCCTCAAGAATAGCTGCGCGCCCCAGATAGCCAACGACCTTGCGCGGATTTTCGCGGCTGACCACTGGCAACCGTCCAACGTCATTTTGAAGCATCGTATTCAATGCCTCGTGAACCAGTTCGTCGGGAAAGGTGACTAATGGCGCACGGTTACCGGCTTCTAGCACGGTTACGGGTTCTTCTTTACTCTGTTCAAGCGCCCGCAAAATGTCGGCACGCGTAATTATTCCCGCCAGCGCGCCTGCCTGATCAACGATCACCAGCCCCTGCCTGCGAGTCAATGCGCGATCATTTTTGGCGATGCAATCTGCCAGTTCTGAAAGCAGCATTGTATCCGGTATAGTAGGCGGATTTTCATCCATCACCTCGGCAACTGACACTTGCATCATCACGTCGGCTTCGTATTCCTGATGGATACGCAGCCCGCGCCTCGCCAATTTTTCGGTCATGATCGAGTTACGCATGAAGCGCAGCGCGATCAATTCAGCGATAACGCATACCAGCATCAGCGGCAGGATCGCGTTGTAATCGCGGGTGATTTCAAAAGCAAAGATGATAAATGTGAAGGTCGCCCGTGATGCCGCGCCAAAAACTGCCGCCATGCCCACCAGCGCATACGCCCCCGGCGACAGGTTTGCGCCGGGAATGACGACATTGACAATCATAGCGAATACCGCCCCCAACGCCGCACCAACCATGAAGGTCGGTGCTAGCAGCCCGCCAGACGTGCCCGATCCCAGCGTTATGAACAGGGCAAGGCTCTTAAACAGAATGATTCCTAACAGCACCGTAAACGAAAATTCATTGTTAATGATGCCAGAGATAGTGTCGTAGCCAACGCCCAGCACACGCGGCACAAAGAAGCCG
>CAZBPB010000231.1:0-1385 GCA_964493565.1 uncultured Pleurocapsa sp.
CCCCTCAATCCCCTCTCCGTGCACGGCTGAGGGGAAGCTAAACGAAGTGCAGCGGGGTGAGGTTAAACATCCTGCTGATTCGCGCGTTCGGCGTTCAAAGCCAGCAGGCGGCGCAGCAGTTCTTCGTCGCCTTCGGGGGAGCGGATGGCCCCAACAGCCCTCGCCCCCTGCCCCTCTCCCTCAAACCTCACCCCCGGCCCCTCTCCGTACACGGAGAGGGGAGAAAGATCGCTCCAGCCGTAGGCAGAGAGGACAGCGGCATCGAGCGCGTCATGCAGTTCACGCAGGCGGGGCGCAAAGGCGACGGCGGCGGCATTTTTACCGTTTTTGGCGGGCGTGCCATTGCGCAGATCAACCAGCGCGTTATACAGATTGGTGAGGGTGCGCTCGCGCAGGGTGGAGCCGCCGCCTTCCGCGCCTAACGCGATCAATTCGGGCGGGTTGAGCCATAATTCGCGTTCTTCGTGCAAGGCTTTGGCGGCGGCGCTGATGGCGAGATAGGCAGGCGAATTTACATCTTCCTGACCGGGCGACCACGGGAAAGGGAAAGTTTCAAAGGTGGTGGTTGGCGTGTAGCGGGGGCGATCTTCGAGCGACGTTCCCAGCCGCAGCGACCAGATTTCGTGAATATAACTGTGCAGCACGCCGAAAAAGTAGTCATCGGAACGGGCGATGGTAAACAACGCACTATCGGGAAGTGTTTGTTTTTCCAGCCATACAAATAGCCGATGT
The DNA here is from genome assembly GCA_964493565.1 of uncultured Pleurocapsa sp. GTDB lineage: Bacteria > Chloroflexota > Anaerolineae > Aggregatilineales > Phototrophicaceae > Flexifilum. The sequence continues at coordinate 733 of CAZBPB010000231.1, forward strand.
TTTGCTACTCTTGGAGTGACGATGAACCTATCCAATTTGCCGATTGCATTTCTGAGTTCTTCGCCAGATCGACGAAATCTCCACCACGCTTCTCTGAATTCTGGGGGTCGATTTTCGCGTTTTAATTCATCTTCCCATCTACTCCGTACAAGGCTGAAAAGCTCAGTATACGTTTCTGGTTGAATATCTGGAGTTTGGGCAAAATCAATCAGCCAATTTTGTCTGGAACGCGCTGTTATATCTTTGCCTCCGACAGTTGGAACAAGGACACGCATATTTTGAGGGTTATTGCGTAAGCGAAAAGCTTCTTCGCTGCTGATTTCAAACGGTCCTCCCGTTTCGATTCCTCGTATAATAAGATTGGTATTCTCAATGAGTTGATGCGCGTGAGTTAAGTCCAGATCACCTTTCAGATCTGGTGTTATGCTCGAAACTGAACTGCCATTTAATAAGCGCTCGGTTTCTGTCCTGTCGTCAAATGCAATAATTGAAATACGAACAGCCGCTCCATCTAAAGTCCACTCCCTATCTTCCCAAGCCATAAAAATGTCGCCGGTCTCTTTGATGCGTTTCAAGACCTCGCGGTTCACGCCGCCACGAATTGAATTTGTTGCTATTAATCCCGCACGTTTGGCTTTGCCCGATTCAATCTG
>CAZBPB010000231.1:1395-5727 GCA_964493565.1 uncultured Pleurocapsa sp.
GTCGCGCTTTTTCGAACCAGTAGGTGACAAGATCGGCAAATGCCGGAACACGCCCTTCATACAGACGGAACAGGTCATCTACGTAGCCCCCCAGTTCGCTGCGTATGCGGTTGCCGCCCAAAAACGGCGGGTTGCCGACGATCACATCAACTTCCGGCCATTCGGGTTCGTAAACCTCACCCCGCTGCGCTTCGCTTAGCCGCCCCTCTCCGTGCACCGAGAGGGGGTTGGGAGGTGAGGTTCTATAGCGCATGATGGCATCAGCATTGAGGAAGCGATCCGGCGTGTCGTCACCCAGAATCGGGTTGGGCAGCGCGCGGGGATGATCGACCTTGTGCGGGAATACTGGATGGAGCACACCTTCATCCTCATAACGCCACTGCAAATAGCCGATCCAGACCACCACATAGGCAAGGCGGGCGGCAAATTCGTCTTTTTCGATGCCGTACAACTGGCGCGGCGTGACCACATCGCGGAAGGGCAGGCCAAGCGGCTCGAAAAATTTGCGTACACGCGCCTCAAGGTCTTTCATTGCGCGCAGGCTGACGTAGAGAAAATTGCCGCTGCCACAGGCGGGATCGAGCACGCGGGTACTGCCCAGCGCGTCCATCATGCGGGTGTTGAGGGTAGTCAGGCGCTCGCGAGCGTGCCCGGCGTCACGGGGCGAGGCGGCGCTGTCGAGAAAGGTTTGTAGAAGCGGCTCGGCTTCGGCGCGAATTTCATCCCACAGGCGGTAAAGCGGCTGCATCAGCACCGGCTCGATCACCAGACGGATGTCGCTTTCGCCGGTGTAATGCGCGCCCAACTGCGCGCGCTTGCTCTCGTCTAACGCGCCTTCAAAGAGGGTGCCGAAGATGGTGGGGTTAACGAAACGCCAATCGGCCTCGCTAACATCCCCCAAAAGGTCAATGGCGCCGGGGATCAGTGACAGATCCAGCACTTCCATGCCGTCATTGGCGCCGGGCGAAGAGTCTGCAAACAGGCTGCCATCGAAATAGGGAACAGGCTTCATGGCGTATGATTTCGTGCGCCCATCCATCGCCTCAAACAGCCGAAGCAATTCGGGAGCCAGTTCGCCGGGCAAAGATTTTGCGCTTTCAACGAAATAGCGAAAGACCGGCTGTTCAAAAGGACGGGGCATGAGGTCAACATCTTCAGCAAACAGGCAAAAGACCAGCTTGTTGAGGAAACGGGCGATCTGTATGGGCGTCCACATCGGCTTGCCATCGTCACCTTTGTAATGACGCATCAGGTCGGCAAGGTGGGCAAACTTACGGGCTAAGTTGAGGGTCAGTTTTTCGCGCTGTTCCAGTTCACTCTGGCGAAGTTCCAGAAAGCGTTCGGGACTTTCGAGCAGCCAGCGAATATAGCGCAGGGTTTCTTCATGCAGCAGGTCTTCGTTATGGAACACGAAGGGGATGCCGCTGGTATTGGGCCACTGCGGGTAAATGCGATATTCGAGAAAGTCGCAGACCACCAGCAGCGGCGGATTGCCCAGATCGCCTTTGTAAGCGAGAAGCTGGGCGTAGGCGGCATCAAGGTCTTTGTGCTTGCCTTTGTATTCCCACGCGAAGTGGTTTTTGTACCATACGTCAGCACGGCCTTTGCCGCCGGTGGCTTTGGCGACATTTTCCTCGAAGGTGAAGAACTTACCTTCGGGGTCAAGCTGCGTAGGGGTTTTGTGATTGACAAGCTGGCACAGTTCATTGAAGTGGCTTTGCGCGGCCTGCTGTTCGCGCAGCGCGCTTTGCCCCCAACGATTGACGAAATCTTGCATGGTTGCCATGTTAATACCACTCTGATAAGGCACTGAAGCCGCTGACGTATTGTAACGAGAGTGCGTTGAATTAGGCACTAGAAGATGATCATGGGAGTGGTGAAATAGCAGGATATGACCTTGACCTCACCCCTGCTACGCTGCGCTTGGCTTCCCCTCTCCGTGTACGGAGAGGGGAATGAGGGGTGAGGTTATCATCAGGCATTATCCTCGAAAGTCCCCACTCCCATGATCTCTGCCCCTCCAGTGAAAAACCTCATCCCCGACTCCTCCTACATAACCTCTCCCCGGGTCGTAGGGGCGCAGCATGCTGCGCCCCTACATCAACCTATCATGTTCATCGGTGGGTCTCTCCTCAGCCGTGTGCGGAACGGGGGCCGGGGGTGAGGTTAATTTCATCAGCCCGGGGATTGAGGTTTAAACGCATTGAACCCATCATCCCCATTCCGCCGATTCTTCGATAAACTTAGCGGCTTTGGGATACACAAACGATTCAATAGAGGAAAACAAGATTGTGACCACTTCAACAACCCCTACTCAGAAGAAGGACAATACCTTCCTGATCATCGGCGTCATTGTAGCAATTGCCGCCATTTCGGTAGTGCTGATCGTGTTTGCTGGCAGCGCGCCGGCCCCCGCCAGCGAACAAACCCGCCAGACCAACGCCCAGTTTCTAGCCGAAAATGCGGCTCGCGAAGGCGTGACCACCACCGCCAGCGGCCTGCAGTACAGCATCATCACCGATGCCGAAGGTGACCAGCACCCGGCGCCTACCGACGTTGTGACCGTAGATTACGAAGGCCGCCTGCTGGACGGGCAAATTTTCGACAGCTCAATTCAGCGCGGCACCCCGGCTACCTTCTCCTTGAATCAGGTGATCACGGGTTGGACGGAAGGCTTGCAGTTGATGACCCCCGGCGATAAGTTCACCTTCTGGCTTCCGGCTGACATTGCCTATGGCGAAAACCCGCCGCAGGGCAGCATCATCCCGCCGAACGCGGTGCTGGTCTTTGACGTAGAACTGCATAGTATTAACGAGTAAGCGAATATCATGGATGAAACGACACTACAGCCGCTTCGCGCCGGAGTAGTTGGTTTAGGCTGGCCGGGCGAAACCCATTTGAAGTATTACAACGAGCAGCCGGGCGTATCCGTGGTCGCTATTGCCGACCCGAACGCCGAACGGCTGTCCAAAATCAAGTCTACCTACAACGTGCCCCATGCCTATAGTAACTGGCAGGAACTGGTCGAACGTGACGATTTAGATATCGTCAGCGTCGCCACGCCAAATTACCTGCACATGCCGATTGCCGTAGCCGCCCTGCAATCCGGCAAGCACGTGCTAACCGAAAAGCCGATTGCCGCCAATGCCGCCGATGCGCTGGCGATGGTCGAAGCTGCCGAAGCTAATCAGCGCGTGCTGGAAGTAGCCTTCAATCACCGCCATCGTGGCGACGTGCAAACCCTGAAGCGCATCATTGACGACGGCACGCTGGGCAGCATCTACTACGCTAAATCATACTGGATGCGTCGTCGCGGCGTTCCGGCATGGGGCGGCTGGTTCGCGCAGCATGAGCTGGCAGGCGGCGGCCCCATGATCGATCTGGGTGTGCACATGCTGGATATGGCGCTGTACCTGATGGGCGAGCCGGAAGTGCTGTCAGTAACCGCCTCTGTCTATTCAGAGCTTGCGCCGCGTGGGCGGGGGGCGTCGGGGCCGCTGAAAGGCAGCTTTGACGTTGAAGACCTCGGCAGCGCCTTCATTCGCCTAAGCGGTGGCGCAACCCTGATTCTGGAAGCCAGTTGGGCGGGTTACGGGCGGCATTACGATGACTTCGGCGTCGAGCTGTTCGGCTCAGATGCCGGCGCGTTCAGTATCCCCGCAAAGACGACACCCTGCGCGTGTATAACGACATGGGCGGCGCGCCAGCAATCTCGGTGCCGGTGGTTGGCCCCGGCGAAGGCCACTTAGCCACCGTGCGCGATTTCGTGAATGTGATTCGCGGCGATAATTGGGCGGCGCATACCGGGCGTGAAGGCTTGAAACGCGCCCGCATCATCGAATCGGCTTATGCCAGCGCCGCAGCCGGTCACGAGATTGTTTTGGGGGAATAAGCGGCAAGCGCGCATTCACAAATCACAACCCGGATATGCTGGTACATTTATCATGATGGACAAGCAGATTTTTCGGCCCATTTTCCAGGTTCCCCTCACCCGCAGGCTTAAGGGCATGGCAGGCTGCGCCCTGACCACCGTCGGGCGGGGGGAATTGGTGATTCTTTGCCCCTGTAAAGCGCACCCGCCGCCCCGCGCTTGCGAATTGCCACGTTAAAACCGGTAACGCGAACGCTTACTGAACGGTTTTTCACGCTTAAATTTCTATCCCGGATGAGCTTTTATAGAAGAGGTATGATGCGGATACGGATATTCATCATTCTAGCCGCAGCGCTGATGATTGCGGCCTGCACGCCAGCCGCCCCTTCTGCGCCGCTGCCGCCGGGCGATGCGGAACGTGGGGCGCAGTTATTCAGCCAGAGCGTGAACGGCGCGCCTGC
>CAZBPB010000231.1:5737-6484 GCA_964493565.1 uncultured Pleurocapsa sp.
CATACGCTGGACGGTACCGCATTGGTCGGGCCATCGTTGCAAGGCGTTGCCGCGGCTGCGCCTACACGGGTAGCGGGGCAGAGCGCCGAAGACTATCTCTATACAAGCATTGCGCAGCCTGCCAACTTTGTGGTCAGCGGCTACGGCAATACAATGTACAATCAATATGCACAGCGTCTCAGCCCGCAAGACACCGCGGACTTCATCGCATTTCTGCTAACGCTACAGGGAGAGTAAAACATGGACATCGTACTGATACTGCTGCGGCTGCTGCATATCATTGCTGCCTTTATCTGGATTGCGCTTGGCATGACACAAGTTCTGTTCGTCGGGCCGGCGGTGGGCAAATCTGGCGAAAGCGGCTTACGCTTTTTGAAGGCGCTTTTAACCCAAACCGCATTTCCAAAGGCGTTTCCGATAGCCGCCGTTTTGACCGTGCTGGCGGGACTTCTGCTGTATATCGTCGGCAATTCAGCCAGCCACTTTTCAACCGCCGGAAATATTGCGCTGGGCATCGGTGCGTTGGCAGGGCTTCTTGCCGCCGGTCATGGCGGGGCAGTAACCGGGCGATATACCGGCGAGATGGCGAAGGCGCTGGTACAGTACGTGCCGGATGACAATTCCCCGATCTCGGCAGAAGGGCTGGAGGTGCTGCGGGGCTATGCGCTGAAACTGGCGAGTCACGGGCGTATCAGTTTGGTGCTGATGATCGTGGCGCTGGTGGGCATGGGTGTGGCGCGCTATCTG
>CAZBPB010000232.1:0-6471 GCA_964493565.1 uncultured Pleurocapsa sp.
ACTTGAAGCGAATCAAGATGAACGATGAAGGTGGTTTGGAGCGAGCTTGTTTCCGCTTCGCATAGGAAAATAGCTGTGTTTGCGTCCTCATCCGCTTCAATACAGTGAGCGCGCTGGTTCATAAAATGCTCTGGCAGCAGCGGTTGGGGGAAGTCGCCATCCAGCGGGATCAAATACGGGTGGTAGACCTCATCGCCATCACTGTCAATCATCACCAGTATTTTGTCAAGCGATGGATATACCCGGAATGGCGCACCACCTAATAGATCAGGATTAGGCAGAGCGATATCTGGCGGTAGTAACGGCTGCGGGACGCTGCCTTCCGCGCGCATTTTATACAGACTGATATGACCCGAAAGGTTGCTCAAAAAAAAGATGTGATTATCAACCCATTGCGGGCTAAGGAATAGACGAGCAGAGAGAAGCGACTCAATTCGCATAGTAGACCTTTCATATAGACCCGCAACTCAAACTCAACGTTTGAATATTTTTGAATGAGTGTAGCACAGTCTACAAAGCTGCCACAGTGGGAGATTTTGCGAGTTAAAATTGGTATAGAAACCGGAGTAATCGGGTCTGGAAGATAAGATGCATATGGTATAATTGCCCGTCATTGTAGAGGAGAAGATTGCACATGACTGAAGTAACCATTCACAAGGGACTTGATAACGTCATTATTGACGAGTCACGCCTTAGTTTAGTAAACGGCACTGAAGGAAAACTGATTTACTCTGGCTATAAGATTGAAGATCTGGCGGCCAACGCGCTATATGAAGAAGTTGTGTACCTGTTGTGGAACGGCCAACTGCCCAATGACGCGGAACTAGAATCTCTTCGCGCCGAAATTGCTGAAAATGCTTTTGTTGCCCCTGAAATTCTTGAAATTCTGAAACACCTTCCTAAAGACAGCGACTCGATGGCTGTGATGCGGACTGCAGTTTCGCTGCTGGCGCACTACGATCCGGACAGCGAAGATACTTCGGAAGCCTCCAATCGCCGCAAAGCGGTTCGTTTGAATGGACAGGCAGTTACACTGGCTGCCGCGTGGGCACGTATTCGCAAGGGGTTGAACCCGGTGCCGCCCCGCCTTGATCTGAACCTTTCACAGAACTTCATTTACATGCTGCGTAACGAAGAGCCAGAAGTTTCGGCAGTGAATGCAATTAACGCCTATATGGTGCTGCTGACCGAGCATGGCATGAATGCCAGCACTTTTAGCGCGCGCGTAACTTTGAGCACCGGTTCGGACATGCACAGCGCCATCGTCAGCGCCATTGGCACGTTGAAGGGACCCGCGCATGGCGGCGCGAACGCCGAGGCGATGAAGATGTTCCTCGAAATTGGCGATCCTTCGAACGTACAGACCTGGTTTGACGAAAACATCAAGACGGGCAAACGCCGTATCATGGGCATTGGCCATCGCGTATATAAGGCGCTTGATCCACGTGCCGCCGTGCTGCATGAGCGTGCCCGTGATCTGGCTATCGGTTCCGGTAATGCTAAGTGGTTTGATATTGCCGAGCAACTTGCGACTCTTGCCCGCGCCGATGACTACTTTATTGAACGAAACCTGCATCCGAATGTTGACTATTACAGCGCGATTGTGCTGTATACCCTCGATCTGGATGTGGATATGTTCACGCCACTCTTTGCGATGAGCCGCATGGCAGGCTGGACAGCACATATTATGGAACAGGCTGCTCATAACCGCCTTGTACGCCCGGACGTGCTGTACATTGGCCCTATGGATCTGGAATGGGTATCTTTGGAAGAGCGCTAGAGCGCACGGCTGCTAGCTGATGATTAAAACGGGACACTTAGAAAAGTCGTCCCGTTTTTAATTGCGATTTAGAAGGCAGTTTGAGCGGCAAATCGGATAGGAATGGTAATGACGAAGGTCGTACCTTGCCCGGATGCGCTGTTGAAGCTGACGCTGCCACCATGCGCATCTACCGCGCGTTTAACGATGGCGAGGCCAAGCCCGGTGCCGTGAATATGAGAGGCGTTGCTGGCGCGGTAGAAAGTGTCGAAAAGATGCCGCTGATCCTCGGCGGGGATACCGATACCCTGATCATGAATCTGGAAGGTGATGATGCCATCGCTTTCTAGATATGACACTAGAAATTGAACAGTATTAGCGTTCGGCGAATATTTGATGGCGTTGGTTAGCAGGTTGATGAGCGCGCGGCGCATCATAGCAGGGTCAATGAAAACAGGCTTAAAGTCACCAACGCAGGCGAACCCAATGCGATGGGTACTGCTGGCGATCCATTGAATCTCACGAACGATCTCGGCGCAGTATTCGGGCAAATCAACAGACTGTGCTCTGAAATCTGTGCCTACTGTATCGGCGCGGCTGATAGCCAGGAGATCGTCTATCAGGCTGGCAAGCTGCTGTACCTGCGTGGCGATCATGTTGAAATGCTCGTGGCGGCGGTTTTCGTTGAGTCGGTCATAGTGATTCATCAAGAGGTCGCTAGAGGTGCGGATCAACGCAAGCGGTGTCCTGAATTCGTGTGAGGCCATCGCCCCGAAACGGGATTTAAGTTCTACCAGCCGCCGCTCTTTGTCGAGAGCTTCACGCAGGTCGTTTTCCAGTTTTCGGCGCTGCGAAATATCGCGCAGATTGCATACCACCAGCGGTTCAGCCCACGCGTTTCCACGTACCAGATCAATGACTGCTTCCAACGTAATTCGGGTATCGTCACGCCGCCGCCCTATTAGTTCACAGCGCTGTACCTGACCTTCGGCGATTGCTCTTTCCAACGCGTTTATCAGCACTTCACGCGAGGACGAGTCAACAAAGCTAGTAAATGGCTCACCACTGGTAGGCGAATACCCGAAGAGCAGGGCAAAAGCGGGATTTGCCTGTCTGATTTGCGCGGAAGCATTCAAAAGTAGGATGCCGTCACTGCTGGCATTAAGCACGGCTTCGACCTGATCTTTTGCCTGCTGAAGCTGGGCAGTACGCTCTTCGACGCGGCGTTCAAGCTCCTCGGCATAACGCAGGGTTTCGGCATAGAGGGCGGCATTAGTGCCCGCTAATTCCTGCGCGCGCTGGCGTTGTTCCTGTTCGGCTGCGCTGAGGCCTGCGCGCTGAATGGCAATGGAGACATGTTCGCTCAAGGCAGCGATCAATTCGAGATCGTCTTGATTCAGCAGGAATCCGGTGGTCGTTTCCACGTTGAGCACACCGGCGACTTGATTTTCTACGATGAGAGGAACGGTAATTTCAGATTGTAAATTTGGGATGGCGCCGATAAATGCGGGTTCTTGAGATACATCTTCGATCAGTACAGATTGCGCGGTTTGGGCGACGCGCCCCATAATGCCCTTACCGGCGGGCATGACTTCAATTACCTGATCATAGTTGATCTGATGCTGCATATGCAGGTCGCCGGTGTCAGGATTGACGAGATATAGGCTGACGTGTGAATAGCCGTAAATCTCATGCAGCCCTTCAACCACAGCGCGAATGGCGGCCTGTTGATCCATTTCGCGGACGACAATGCTGCGAATGCGATTAAGGAGCGTCAGTTCCAACGCGCGCCGGTTGGCTTCTTCTAGAAGGGCACGATAACGCCCTTCGCTTAACCGAAGTTCATCTTCAACCTGCTTGCGCTCGGTCACGTCAAAGAACTGAGCTAAAATGCAGAGTTCACCGCCAAGTTTTATCCATTCAAAAGAAGCCAGTGTCTCTCTAATTTTGCGGCCTTCAGAGCGAATGGGAGTGTCCAGATTAGTGATATGCTGCTGCTCAAAAAGACGTTGAATGATTGCGGCAAAGCCATCAGCGAATAACTTGAGATCATGAACATTCTTGTTGATGACATGATCGGCAGGCAAGCCAATCAGGGTAAAAAAGCTGGCGTTCGCATCTACGACCCATCCAGATGGCGTGACGAGCGCGGTAGGGGCAGGACTGGCATGAAAAATACGCCCGAACCGTTCTTCGGATTGTTCGAGCGCGCGCTCTGTCCGTTTAAGCCGGGTAATGTCGCGATTGATGCTTAAAACTGCAACCTGCCCCTGAAATTCAATTAGTTGAGCTTGAATATCAACGACAACAGGGGTGTGATCTTTGCGAATTTGAGTAGCTTCAAAGTGAATGAGCTGGTTTTCCTGCAAATTCATCAGCCGATTTATTTGCTCACGGCCTTCGGGAATATCCAGCGAGACGATTTCCATGCTAAGCGCTAGAAACTCAGCGCGGGTGTAGCCATACAGGGAGCATGCCGCTTGATTTACTTCCAGAACCCGTTCGCGCTCGGGATCAAAGATCACAACTGCATCTGGAATGAACTCCAGTAGTTTTAAGACATCTATGGGGTGTACAGCCGGTTGAGTTTCGATGGGTTCCACGTTGTCAAGCATCGCGCTGAAGTTGAATTATTTATAGAACTAAAGAATGGTTATTCGTATTGTACGGGCACTTTGCGGAATAAACATGGGCATAATGCGCCAGGTTACGTGAACCTGTGTTACAAAAATTTTACTCGAACACAACTAGCGATTGCCACTGCTCAATCAACCCCGGGCCAATGCCATCAACTTGATCTAAATCTTCAAAACCCTCAAAGTCGCCATTGGCTTCGCGATAGTCAAGAATTGCCTGCGCCAGAATTGTGCCAACGCCGGGTAGTGTTTCCAATTCTTCGAGGGTGGCGGCGTTGATGTAGACTACAGCGCCACCCTGCGGGGTTGCCAGCACGACTTCAGGTTCTTCGCGCACTGGAATGTATATTTGATCGCCATCTCGCAAAATAGCAGCCAGATTTACCAGGGTGGTATCGGCATCGGGGTTCAAGCCGCCTGCCGCTTCAATGGCATCATCAACACGACTGCCCGGCGGCAGCGTGTGCAGCGAATCGCGCTGAGCGACAGCCCCGGTGACATAAACGACAATCGGCCCGGACGTTGAGGTTGGCGCAGGCGTAGCAGAAGGTGGGGGTGGGTGAATTTCAATTTGAACGGGCTGAGGACGATTGGAAACGACCACAACCCCGCCTACGATGATCGCAGCAATGAGGGCAATGGTGAGCACAGTGTTTAGCCACGGACTGCGGTCTTTCATGGTTAACCTTTAGGACGATCTTTGACCCGGTACACAATTTTTAGGCCGGACCAGACGGCATCAATGGCGATTACTTTGACGTCCACAAGACCATTTTGCAAAGCGATCTCGCGTACCAAATTTTCAGTCAAAGCGCCGACAGATTTTTGACCTTTACGCCACGAAACCCATAACATGCCATCGAATGCAAGCGCCTCTTTCAGGGATGGAAAAGCGGTTTTGAGGGCGATAGTGGTTTCGTAAAACCCGTGTATATAGGGGTAATGTCCACTTAGGGCGGTATCAAAAGAAAAGGTGATAGGCTGGTGAGCCAGCAGATCGAGAAAGGCAGCCGGAGCATTGAGCAACGCGACGCGCATGCCGGGCTTGAAACCCAGTTTGCTGATGAGGGGTCGCGATGAATATCCGGCTGCCATGCTTGATTAAGGGCTAATAGCGACGAACAACGGCTTTATAAACCGTAGGCTCGCGATTCTGGATCAACTGAAATTCTTCACGGGTGCGGCGTACATCGTCGAGATCGAGACTGGCGAGGACGAAGCCTTCCAGAGGCGCGCCAGTTGCCTCATCGGTTTGTGATGCCAGAGAAGCGTAGATTTGGCCGCGTGGACCGACGATCATACTTTCGCCGCCGAAGGTCATAGTGACATCTTCACCGATACGGTTCGCGCCAGCCATGAACAGCGCATTTTCATAGGCGCGAGAGCGTAAGAAGGTTTTCCACTCATCAAGGTTGGCGACTTCCCAGCTTCCCAGTACGCACACAATGTCTGCGCCATCCAGCGCAAGGCAGCGGGTGGCTTCAGGAAAGGCAAGATCGTAGCCGATCAGCATACCGACATTTCCAATGGCGGTGTCTACAACCGGAAATTTGAAGCCTTCGCGGAAGGCCATGCGCTCTTCACCGCGCAGATGCACCTTGTTGTAGACTTCCAGTAGTTCGCCATCGGGGCCGATCATGATGGCGGAGTTATAAAGTACGGACTCTACACGCTCTTTGGTCACCATGCCGAATACGATATGCACGCCATTTTCGCTGGCACGTTGGGAGAGAATATTGATTGTAGAGCCGGGGATACGCTGGGCAAGCTCGGTAAAGCGCAAGCCAAGCTCGATACCAGTTGTGATTAGCTCTGGAAAAACAATCAGATCAACCTGATTCTTTGCGCAGATTTTGGAGATCAGGTCTGACATTTTGACAAGGTTTTCTTCCACCTCGCCCAGTTTTGGTTTGAACTGAGCGACGGCGATAGCCACATCACGCATGTCTTTTCCTTACTAGTGGATTTTTCGAACAAACGCGCTGATTGTAGCTGATTTTGAACTTAAATTCGATTTTCAGTGTGTGAGGTCTTGTCGAGAGTTTTTTAATTCAATGGCTGTTTGGCGCACTAATT
>CAZBPB010000233.1:0-2302 GCA_964493565.1 uncultured Pleurocapsa sp.
TCAATGCTGGTTATGGCTGAAGGACTGGCGGCGGCAATTTCGGGCAAATCTGCGCCAGCGCAATTTTCATCTGACCTGAGCATACAGGTGGAGGCGATGCATACGCGGGCGCTGGAATTTGCCGATCCTGAACGATATCAGCGTGTGTTTTATCTGGGAAGCGGCGCGTTATACGGGCTGGCAAGTGAAGCGATGCTGAAAATGAAAGAAATGTCGCTCACCAGCGCCGAAGCATTCCACCAGACCCTTATTGTGGGGCTTCTGGCAGCGGATACCTACAACGCCGAAATTACGGTGATGAATGAGATGCGCGCACTTGGCGCAACGGTGATCACGCTTTCGGCTGATGCCAGGACTGACATCGTGCTTGAAGGCTGGCAGCAGCGACCTTCGGTTGTGCATTACCTGCCATTCTTACAGTGGCTGGCTTACCTGCGGGCGGTCAATAAAGGGCTAAACCCAGATCAGCCACGCCATCTGGATCAGGTGGTTCTCTTATAGCGGCACGGATAGGGGGTACTTGTCCCCTTTAAGTGAAAGTACTTAGATAGCGTATATATCATAAGGAGAATCGTAGACATGAAACGTTCGCTATACCTGACTGCGCTGTTGATGTTCGTTCTCTGCTTATCTGCCGTTTCGCTTTCAGCACAGGATGAGCCGGTCGAACTTCGTCTGTGGGCACATCAGGAAAGTAATTTCAACAACGCCACGCAGGCGCTGATTGATGCCTACACCGCCGAACACCCCAATGTAACCATAACCATGGAAACATTCGTTTACGATCTGTTCATCCAGACACTGCAAACGGCGCTGCCCGCCGGTGACAATGCCGATATCATGGCGCTGTTCGGGTCATGGACATGCAGCTATGCCGACCGTCTTGCGCCGATGCCCGAAGGGTTGGTGGATACCTCGACGTTTTTCGATGCGGCTATCGGCGGATATACCTGCGAAGATCAGGTATATGGTCTGCCGCAGGAATTCAACATGGAATATGGTTCTGTGCTGGTGAACCCGGCCATGTTTGAGGCCGCAGGGCTGACCTACCCGCCCGCATGGGAAAATTATGATGCGCTGGTGAGCGACGCAGCCGCGCTTTCGCAGTACGGCGAAGATGGCTTGATGACGGTTGCGGGTTATCACTTCACCAATGCCGATGCTATTGTGTTCGGCTTCCTCGCCGGAATTTTGCAGAACGGTGGCAGTTACTGGAATGAGGATGGCACGGCGTTTACCTTCAACACTGATGCCGCCCGCGCAACGCTGGAACGGATGGTAGAACTGGTTGAAGTTGGCGCTATTGACCCGGTTCTGTTCAACGACTCTGCAAACTGGGGCGGCAACGCCTTCTTCACCAATCAGGCCGCAATCACCCTGATCGGCCCGTGGGCAGTCGCCTTTGGCTTGAGCGATTTTCCTGATTTCGGGGAATTTGGCTACGTTCAGCTTCCTTCATTTACCGACTCTGATCCATATTTTGCCGCTGACAGCGGTTGGGGCTTAACGGTTGCCAACAACAGCCCGCATGCTGATGTCGCGTGGGATTTCCTGGCCTTTGCCGCCGCAAATGCGGACAACGCGCTGTCGTGGAACATTGGCTCTGGCACAATTCCAGCTCTGGCATCCATTGTTGAAGATGAGACATCAAGCGCCGCGCTCCTAGAGGCGCTGCCCTGGCTTGAAGCTAACTTGCCATTGCTGCAATATGGAAGCTACATCGGCGCAATGCCAGACCGCGATCTGGTGTTCTATGACATTATCTACCCGTATATTCTGGATACGCTGCAGGGTTTGATGAGCATTGATGATGCGCTGCTATTCATCGAAGAAGACGCAAACGCGACCTTTAACTAATCGGAACTAACAGCCTTTGGGGAGTGGCTTATCATGAAGCTACTCCCCTCACTGTATTCCATCTTGCGCGCCGCGTCCTGTAATTTATGGGTGTTGACTGGTGCCTGACTCAAATTTTACTGCCCTAACGCTTTACTGGGTGATGATTTCCGGCTTCATCGGCTGTGGCATAACCCCGCTCATCTATGATCGCAATTTTTGGTCGGCTAATCTTATCGCTGGTTTTGGACGCTATGCCGAATCTGGCACCATGGCTCAGCTTGCTTGGCGGGCTGATAGGTTTGGCGGCATTATGGTTTTTTACTCCATCACGCAAAGAAATTAGGCTAAACCATCGCGGGTTTGTGGCTGGAACCGTCACGCCGATGGTGTTCTATCTGGCAACCCTGAGCGTCATGCCGCTGCTATGGGCGTTTGTGCTGGCCTTTTTTGATTACAGTCCGCG
>CAZBPB010000233.1:2343-6464 GCA_964493565.1 uncultured Pleurocapsa sp.
TTTCCAGATGATGCTGGAGGGAACCGGTCGTGATGGCCGCATGTTCCAGAACAGTCTGGTGAACACTCTGGTATTTACCGCGCTGGTGCTGCCGCTAAATATGCTCATTACCATCCCATTGGCGGTAATGATTGAATCTACCAGAAGCCGGTTCCGGGGGTTTTTCCGGGCAGTCTATTTCCTGCCAGTCGTAACCTCATCGGTTGGCGTGGCCATCATGTGGGGATATATCTTCAACACCCAGTACGGCTTGCTAAACAGCGGGATACGCGCGTTTGGTGGAACGCCGGTGGCGTGGTTGCAAGATCCTTCAGCCAACATCGCGGGTATTCCTACTGCAATGGTGGCGGTAGTTGTGGCCTATTTATGGCAGGATTTCGGCTACAATCTGGTGATCTATATTGCTGCTTTGCAAGGTATTCCGGATTCGCTCAAAGATGCTGCCAAAGTGGACGGGGCGAATCCGCTGCAACTGTTCTTCCATATCACGCTGCCGCTGCTGCGCCCAACTATCCTTGTCACCTCGATCCTTACGGTGATCTCCTCTTTTCAGGTATTCGACCTGATACAAGTGATGACGCAAGGTGGGCCGGGCCGCATTGGTCAGACGCGGGTGCTGGTGCTTGAAATTTATGAAAATGCTTTTCGCTTTGAACGTATGGGATTTGCCGCGGCGATTGCCATCGTGATGTTCCTTTTTGTTGCTGTACTCACCGTGATTCAAACCCGTGTTTTCCGAACGAACTGGGAGTACTAGACGATGACCACAACAACGAAATCGTCTCGCTTCTCCTATCGCTTCATCATTTATACGCTTCTCTTTGCAGGGTGTTTGATCACACTGGTGCCGTTCGTGTGGACGATCATGGCATCCTTCAAAACGCACGCCGAGATCATCAACCCTGCTAACCAATCATTTTTCCCGCGAGAGTTCACAACGCAGAACTACGAAACCATCCTTACAGACGAGACGCTGCCATTGGCGCGCATCTATTTCAACAGCCTTTTTATTGCCGTTAGTAACGTGATCACACAGACGTTCACCAGCGCGTTATTTGGCTATGTGTTCGCCAAGTTCCGTTTTCGCTACAAACGCCTGCTGTTCTGGTACATCGTCGCTACGATGATGATCCCGTTCCAACTGACGATGATTCCTTCATACCTGATCCTGCTGCAATTTAACCTGACCAATAATCTATTGGGGCTGGTGGTTCTAAGCTGGTTTAATGCTTTTGGAATCTTTCTGATGCGGCAGTTCATGATCAATATTCCCGATGAGCTGCTGGATGCTGCGCGGGTGGATGGGGCGAACGAGTGGCAAATTTTCCTGCGTATTGTGCTGCCTCAATGCGGCGCGATTCTAGCGACATTTGGCATTCTGGTGTTTATCTCGAACTGGAACGCCTATCTTTGGCCGCTGATCATTTTACGTGATGTTGATACCCGAACACTGCCCATCATACTGACATGGTATAACGACCAGCACACGGCCAATCTGGGTATCCAGATGGCAGCTTCCGTCTTAATTGTGATGCCGATACTGCTGGTATATCTGGTGATGAACCGCTGGGTGGTGCGCGGGTTTGCCCTGTCAGGCATTAAGGGGTGATTATGTCTGCTTACGATTTCCTCAAAAAATATACGTTGTTGTGCGTGAGTATGTTGATGATCGGGGTGCTGGTTGTTTCTGCACAGGACACGCCGGTACGCGACTGGACAGCCGTGAATGACTACATCATTCAACTCCAGCGCGCCCGTGTAGATAGTCTGGCACCAACAGCCTACGATCTGGTGATTGCCGATCTTGCGCTGGCAGGCAGCAGCCCTGATGAAATTGCCCGTCTTAGAGAAAGCGTTGGCGGAGATAAGCTTGTGGTTGCCTATATGAGTATCGGACAGGCGGCTACCTTTCAATATTACTGGGAACCGGATTGGAGCATGACAGGCGAGCGCCCCGAATGGGCGGATTTGCCAGATGGTACATGGGCAGGCGATGTCTGGGTGCATTACTGGGATCCACGCTGGCAAGAAATCATTGTTGGCGGTGAAGACTCGTATCTTGATCGGATCATTGATATGGGTTTTGATGGCGTACTGCTGGATCGCGTGGACGCGGCTACCTATTACGAGGAAAGCGGTCGCGAGACGGCTTACGCTGAAATGATTGATTTTGTGATGACAATCGCCGAACATGCTCGCGAGCGCTCGCCGGGTTTCGGTGTGTTTACTATCAATGGCGAGGATATCCCGTTTCATAAGCCTGATTCCGGCTATCTGGAAACGGTGACCGGTATTCTTGTAGAAGATCTCTACTATGGCTATCCCCGCGACATTGATGCTTCGCCCGCTGACTGGACAACCATCCGTGAGGCCGATCTCGCTCGCTGGGTAGATGCTGGCAAGCTGGTACTAACGGTGAATTACAGCCGCATACCTGAACACATCACCGATTCGTTTGCGCGTTCACGTGAAAATGGCTATGTGCCGTATGTCTCGGATCGCGGACTAAGCCGCCTATTCATCTTTGAGGGCTTTGAGCCTGATTGATAAGCGGGGTAACTGCTATTAGAAAGAAGATTGATAATTCGCCCGTTGTTCAAGGATGCAACGGGCGAATGTTTTAATTGCGGCTGGCATTTCGCGAACATGTGACAGGTAATCACACCCTCACTATGGGCTTTCTGCAAGACTATTATTGAGAAATCTGAGGAAAGAGACCTAAAGGAAAGCATGTCGAACATCACTGAGATTATTCGTTCACGGCGCTCGATTGGTGCCTTCAAAGATACGCCTGTTGCTGTGGGGCTGGTGGAAACATTATTGGAAAGCGCAGTGTATGCTCCGAATCATCGCCTGACTGAACCCTGGCGATTCGTCAACAACCCCATAGCTAAAGCTAGGGGCTTGCAGTTGTAGCGGGCGTTTCGCCCAAACCATACACCGCGTTTGGCGGATTGACTGCCGCCCTTCGGCTGATTTCAACCGAAGCGAAGTAGTCAGCGTGACCAGCGCAGCCACACTGAGTACAGAGGAACTTATCTTGAGCGGGACGATTGGCTTTATCAACGTGACCGCAAGCAGGACAAGTACGCGAAGAATTGCGCGGATCAACCAGTATCACTGGAATACCTGCAAGTTTCGCCTTGTACGCGATTTTCTGTTGCAAGTCATTGAAAGCCCAACTCTTGAGAACTGTGCGCTGGCTGCGTTTAACCGTTACCCGAAAGGAAATGCCCTTGAGATTTTCAAGGGCAATACCCCGTCCGGTGTCTTTCGCAGTTTGAACAATTCTTTTGCTGATGACGTGGTTCACATCGTTAGCGAAACGCCGTTCTTTGCCCGACAGTTTTTTCAGGCGGCGTTTTGCAGATTTCGTGCCTTTCTTTTGCAAGCGAGTTCTCAGGCGACGGTGGCGATAGCGAACACCTTTTACCGTCTTGCCCTGATAGAACAGGTTGTCACTGGTGACGGCGATATTGGCGATACCCAAATCAACACCGAGAAATTGTTCAACATCTATCGGCGCATCTTCAGGCACTTCGCAGGTGGTGTACAAAAACCACTTGCCCTTGCGATACACCAGATCGCTTTCGCCGCGCTGGTATTTCAGCAGTTGGTAGTGATGTTCGCTGCAAGCAAAGGGAATAGTCTCACGCCCTGCCAGCGTCCAGATCGACACCCGTTTCTCAGCGATTTTCCAACCCAGAATACGACTGTCGTAAGGGATTGCACCGTGAGGCTTGAATACCCGCTTACTGGCTTTGTCCAGTTTGTAAGCGTCAACCACTTTTCCAATACAACGGACTGCAAGCTGCGCCGTCAGTCCGAACGCCTCACGAATACTGGTGTAGGTGAGACGGTGAACAGGTACGCGCCCAAACGCCTTTTCCTCCCACGCCGTATCGCTAATGGCGTTGCAGGCGGCGTTAGCCGTTTCAAGCGTGGCAAGCAAAAGCTGGTACTGGTGATCGGTGGGTTGCAAGCGCACTACAGAAGTCAATTTCATCCCGTAAGTATAGCAAATTTGTCCGGTAGTTTCAAGGCATTGAAAGGGGAATAACCGACACTTCCTCCCCATGCCTAAAGGCAGGGGTATCCGTATCGGGAAAACATTGATGAAA
>CAZBPB010000234.1:0-5272 GCA_964493565.1 uncultured Pleurocapsa sp.
GTTTGCTGTTGCCAGTGGTACTGATTCACGGGTGATACTGGATGCAGTGGGCGCGGAAAACTTGATGGGGCGTGGAGATATGTTGTATCAAGCGGCAGACGCGATGGCACCGCGCCGTTTGCAAGGATGCTTTATTTCTGATGACGAAGTGAGAGCAATTACCCAATACTGGAAAGATTGGGCAATAATGCAGAGCAGCGGAACTGCGGATGGTGAAAGGCAGGCTGCACCATGGGAACGCGGGTTAACACGCCGCGAGTTCCTATCTGAAACAGATCCTTTACTTGAACAAGCTATTTCAATGGTGATCGCGGATCAGGAAGCCTCTGCGTCCATGATTCAGCGAAAATTGGGGATCGGCTATCCACGCGCGGCGCGCATGATGGATCTGTTAGTTGAACTAGGTATTGTCGGTGACTTCAAAGCAGATCGCCGAAGCAGGGAAGTACTGATTAAGCCGGGGCAGGATCCGTTCAAAGATTTGATTGATAAGCGAATGAATAAAGCATAGTGAATCAAGCAACAGGCTCGATCAATTCCGCTGAGTCATATCCAGCACGGTTAACTGCTTTTGAGACATCGTAGGCTGTCATTGATTCTGGCTCAAAAGGCCGCAGTAAGAATTTCAAGATGTTTGCAGGTACGTCCTCTTCCTGCAGCCATGTATGATAGTCGTCAGGGTGCAAAATTACAGGCATACGCTCGTGAATGCTCTTCATGAATGAATTAGCCGAAGTGGTAATAATTGTAAAAGTACGCAAATCACGTCCTTCTCCATCCCGCCATACTTCCCATAAGCCAGCCATGGCGAATAGGGGTTCCTGTTTCAAGTGAATGTACATCGGCTGTTTGCCTTCATCACGGGACTGCCACTCATAAAATCCACTGGCAGGGACAAGGCAGCGACGACGATTGAAGGCAGCGCGGAAAGCCGGTTTGTCTTCAATGCCCTCGGCACGCGCATTAATCATTTTTGAGCCAATTGAGATATCCTTCGCCCACGAAGGAATTAAGCCCCAACGAAGCATATCCAGTTGATCGGGATGCTCATTGGTGATCACCGGTACGGGTTGTGTCGGAGCAATATTAAACCGAGGCGAAAAGTCAACCGCAACCGGCGCTAAATTAAATTGCTGTTGAAGCGCATTGCCGTCAACCACAATTGCGAAACGACCACACATTGCAAACCTCTCATTAGAACTACGCTATGTAATGCTTTATGAGAGAAAATGCCACGTTTGTGACGCGTCGGCTAGCGTTTGCTACGCTTAGCGGCAGTCGCATTCTCATCATGGCCTAGTTCGGCAATTTGACGAACCATCGCTAACGCCGCTAACCCCAACGTCAATAACTCGCCGGTCTTTGGAGACGACGGTTGCCCGGTAACACGGACATCCTCTTCAGCAGTTCGAGTAAAGAAATATGCAGATAACAACCCAAACGCCAAACCAACT
The DNA here is from genome assembly GCA_964493565.1 of uncultured Pleurocapsa sp. Lineage (GTDB taxonomy): Bacteria > Chloroflexota > Anaerolineae > Aggregatilineales > Phototrophicaceae > Flexifilum. Next base: position 1,455 of record CAZBPB010000234.1, read on the forward strand.
GCTGCACCGACCGCGTAATAACGCGTTTTCCACGAGGATGACGGTACCACTGGAGTGCGTATAACCACTTCTGGAATGATCGTCTTTTCGTTTGTGGCGGGAGACATCAGGGTAAATCCTCTCTTTTCTTCTTTTTGCGTTCAAAAGCCCCATTCAACCACATTTCCAGAGGGGCGGTTTTTGTACTGAAATTCACGGTTTGCTGGTTGACCAAGTCTGACGAATCAACCACTTTGTCGCGTGCCATCAGCGTAAATTCCTCGACTTTTTGGATCGGTTTATGGAGAAGATGGTTTAGCCGCCCCATACCGTAAACAGCAGCCACCATTAGCAAAACCAGCGCGAAAGTCAAAATCGCCAGGGGGCATATCAGCAGCACGGTAATCAAGAAGTTAGCAGTGAGATTGGTACGCGGAACAACCCCGGCAAGCAAGGTTAACACCAGCAATCCGACAATGCCCAGAATAAAGGGGAGCAAGATTTCAACCCGATAACTGTGCCGGATTCGCTTCTGAGTTTGTTGCAGTCGTTCTTCACGCGTTGGACGCATGCTCAACACTTCCCTCAAAGCAAGACTACAGGTAACATTCATTGTACTGTCAACCGGAAGCACAAACAACGGAGTTGTATATGTCTACCCTACATTTTGAGGAAGAAGTCCGTGTGGCACTGGAAGAAAACAGGCCGGTTGTTGCATTAGAGAGCACCCTGATCACCCATGGACTGCCCTACCCTGATAATTTAAATACAGCATTAAGCATGGAAGCGGCAGTTCGAGATGGTGGCGCAACGCCAGCGACAATCGCGGTCATCAACGGTGAAATTCGTGTTGGATTAAACACCTCTGAAATTGAAGAACTTGCACAAGCCGAAAATGTACGCAAGTGCAGCCGCCGCGATCTGGCGATCGCTGTTGCGCGAAGTGAAACCGCTGCTACCACCGTTGCAGGGACGATGATTGTTGCAGCAATGGCTGGAATCCGTGTATTCGCCACCGGAGGGATTGGGGGGGTACATCGTGGTCATCCATTTGATGTTTCTGCTGACCTAATTGAATTAGGCAGAACCCCGATTGCAGTGGTATGCAGCGGCGCAAAATCCATTCTTGACCTTCCACTGACGATGGAAGTGCTGGAAACGCATGGTGTGCCGATTATTGGTTACAAAACTGACACGCTGCCGGCATTTTATGCGCGAAGCAGCGGCTTACCCGTAGATGTACGGGTAGAATCGCCCGAAGAAGTTGCCGCCATTATTGAGAGTGCTGGCAGACTAGGCATGACGCACGGGATATTGATTGGCGTTCCAGTACCCGCTGAGGATGAGCTAGATGCCACGATTGCCGAGCATGCGATCGAACAGGCAACCAATGAAGCAGAAGCGCAGAATATCACCGGGAAAAATGTTACGCCATTTGTCCTAGCACGGGTGGCAGACCTGACTGGCGGCAAATCGCGTCAAGCAAACACGTCGTTCTTAATTAACAACTCAAGAACTGCGGGGAAAATTGCCTGCGCACTTGCCGTGAGCGAAGACGATATTGAAGAACTTGATCGCAACGTTTAAGCAATTAGATGCGGATACGCTCTGCGATACCCTGATAGCGGTTGTGTTAAAGAGGCAAAATCAACAGCGGTCCTGATATAATTCTTTATTCTCTGGTCGGCATCACATCCGAAAGTAATGACAGATGCGGATACGCATCGAGGGCAAAACGCCTGTCAGCGGTACATATCACCCGTCAGGCAACTCTAATTCAGCGCAGGCGCTGGTTGCAGCGGCATTGTTGAGCGAACATCCTATCACCCTGAGCAAATTTCCGGGTACGATAAGTGCCCGGCGCATGGTGACTCATGCTCAAGAATTAGGAGCAGCGGTCAACTGGCAAGATCAGAACACTGTAGTGATTACTGCCAACCAGCTTACCCGACGCACTATCGAACAGGACGAGGGAGACTCGTCGGTTGGTACCCTGCTCTTTGTCGCGCCGCTTTTATGCCGCAGAGGCTATGCACGGCTTGAACTTGATTACCCACTAAATCGCATTCGAACTCATCTTGATGCCTTGCGAGATGTTGGGATAGATGTGCTAGTAAGCAGCGGCGCTGTTGATTTGAAATCTGCGAACTGGGAACGTAAAGATATTTTACTGACGCAGACCAGTGTAACCGCTACCGCTATCATAATGATGCTTGCGGCAGTTCTAGGCAAAGAAACAATCATCCATAATGCAGCCAGCGAGCCACACATTGAAGATTTAGGGAAGCTGCTCAACGCAATGGGTGCAAAAGTTGACGGCATCGGTTCAAATCTTCTGACTATTTGCGGTACGGAATCTTTGGGGAGTGCCGCTTACACTATCAGTAGCGACCACGTTGAAGCTGCCAGCATCGCTGCCATTTGCGCTCTTACCGGCGGACGGGCACAAATCGAGGGCATGCAGTTCAAAAATATGCGACTGATTTCCAGAATTTTCTGGCGGTTAGGTGTCAATTTTGAACTAGATGATGGTGTTCTGTACGTGCCTAAACACGAAAGCCTAGTTGTTTCCAATCGTGAAGAAGATGTCGACTCTTCAATTGAAACCGCCCCATGGCCGGGTTTTCCATCCGATCTGGTGGCAATTGCGACAGTAGTCGCTACGCAAACAAGAGGCACGTCGCTTATCCACGAAAAATTGTTCAGCAACCGACTGCTGTTTGTAGACAAACTCAAAGCGATGGGAGCGCAAATTGTGCTGTGCGACCCGCATAGGGCAATTGTAGTCGGTCCAACGCCCCTACAAGGAACCTACATGGACACGCCAGACATTCGTACAGGTCTAGGTATGCTGGCAGCCGCGCTAATCGCTGACCGCCCCACTGTAATTGATAACGCTCAGGTCTTAGATTACAGTTTCGACAATATTATCGAAAAACTGACAGCCCTCAATGCGAAAATCACTATCGAGCACGATTGAGACACGGGTTCTCCAGGTTGGAGAACTATCGCTTCAACTACACGCCACCTCGGTGACCGCTGGCGCTGGTACGCCAGTGATGGCACTTCATGGATGGGGCGCATCCAGTGAATTGATGCTGCCCGTACTGGAGCGACTGGAGCGACTAGGCTATGCTGCATATGCGCCCGATTTACCGGGCTTTGGGGCTAGTTCCGTACCTCCAACCACCTGGTCGGTGTTTGACTATGCGAAGCTGATTGTGCAATTACTTGATGTCCTTGAGCTACCCAGCGCGCATTTGATCGGGCATTCATTTGGTGGACGTTTGGGGTTAATCCTTGGTGCGGACTACGCCGAACGCATGGAGCGTCTCGTATTGGTAGACAGCGCTGGCGTGCCAAATAAGTCACCTTTGCATGCTCAAATAAGGCTCAAAACTTACAAAAGCGCTCGCGAGGTGCTAAACGGCATTGGCGCGAGGAGCGCAGCAAAACAGCTAAGCGAGTGGTATCGTGAACGCTATGGATCGAGTGATTACAAAAATACAGGGGCATTGCGCGAGGTATTTGTGCGGGTTGTGAACGAAGACTTACTCCCTTATGCCCGTCGTGTCGGCCGACCAACGCTGCTCGTCTGGGGTAGTAATGATGAAGATACGCCATTGTGGCAGGGGCAAATGCTGGAAAAAGCTATTCCCGATGCCGGGCTGGTCACACTAAAAGGCGCAGGGCATTATAGTTATCTAGAACGAATTAACGAGTTTGTGACCTTCGTGGATCATTTCTTTAAGTCTGCCCCATGACACCGTTTCTCATCCTAGTGCTAGTTGCTATCTGGGGCGTCGGTACGTGCTATCGAATCTTTTTGCTGGCACGCT
>CAZBPB010000234.1:5282-6464 GCA_964493565.1 uncultured Pleurocapsa sp.
AAATCTGGTCGTTTTAGGCGCTGGTTATTTCAAAGCCGCCAACGATTTCTGCCCTCTCGTCCAGCTGTGTCCGCCTTACTTGGAGTTCTATTTCAGCTTTTCTTTGCTGAGGGTGGCGTTTTCGTACCACTGATAATCGGTATCGGTTCAAGCTTCGCCGCTGTGTACCCACCATCTCAAAGTGAAGTAAAGAAGAGATTTAACCCGACGGCTCGGGCAAAACGATTGCTAATTGCTTCAAGCGCTATCGCTATTCTGATATCGCTGCTGCTATTCCTACTTGCATCAGAATTACAACATATCTCTGAAACAATCACCTTTGCTGTCATAACAGCCGGTGGTTTTGCGATTTTTCTGTTCGCGCCGCTGTGGCTGATCATTGGCAATATCATCATGACGCCGGTTGAGGCTTTTATGCGACGGCGATTTATCAACACGGCGCGTAAAGTGCTGGAAGAAATACGACCAACCGTCATCGGAATCACGGGTAGTTATGGCAAAACCACAACTAAATCTTTTGTCACCCACATTCTGAATGGACGCTTTAAGACCTACCCCACACCTAAGAGTTACAACACCTTGATGGGTATTTGTCTGGCAGTCAACCGCGATCTGACGCATGATCGCAGCATTGAATATTTCATCGCCGAAATGGGCGCTTATATTCCCGGCGAAATCAAGCAGATTGCTGAACTAACGCATCCTTCGCAGGGGATTCTGATTGAGATCGGGCCGCAGCATCTTGAACGATTCGGCAGCATCGAAAATGTGGCGATTGCCAAGTACGAACTCATCAAGGCATTGCCACCAGACGGCACAGCCTATTTCAACTGGGACAACCCTCATGTACGCGCCGCTTACGAACGCGGCTATCCTGAAACCCGTATTGCCGTTTCCCGTGAAGTTGATCCGCACAATGTCCTGCCCGGCGGCCCACGCTTCGTCGCTTCTGAAGTACAGGAAACCCTGGAAGGTCTGAGTTTCCTCATCACCGATATCGAACGCGGCGAAACGCTTAACTTCAACGCGCCGATTCATGGACTTCACAATGTAACAAACTTATTGTTGGCAGTGGCTGTGGGCGTACACGAAGGAATGTCGCTAAAAGAAAGTGCCCGGCGCGTAAATACCCTCGAACCTGCTGAAAGCCGTCTGGCAGTTCAATTAACCACTGAAGGTATT
>CAZBPB010000235.1:0-6439 GCA_964493565.1 uncultured Pleurocapsa sp.
TGCCTGATCGGCAGTTATTGGTGTAAACAGCCGCCAGAAAAAGAACAGCCATAACACGATCAGCGCCGCAATTGCCGCAGCATCACGCAGCCATCGGCGATTCATGAAGCATCCTCGCGTGGCAGCACACGAACTCTCGATAGATAGGCGTAGTCATTTGCCATACCACCGTCCGGCGTGACTAACCGCAAGCGTTCAAATTGCCCGTCATTCTGGCGATATACTCCGATTTCAAGCTCATAGATTGAAGGCGGCGCATCAGGGTTAACGGTAAGCAGGTGAATATCTTCAATGATTTCGCCGGGCTGCCAGCCAGACGTGGGACGTCCCCAGCCCGCAGGTTGTGCATCAGAACCCGCGTAAATCGTCGTGGATGCTGGATCTATGATGTGCGCAAAGACGGTGTAGTCGTCTGGAATTGGCTGTAAAGCCCGCCAGAAAAGCGTCAACGCGATCTCCTGACCAGCATTCGGACTGATATCGCTCACTTCGTAACCGACTAACTCCAGAAGATTGCCAAAATTGAGCGCGCCGGCATTTGGCACATTCAGATCTGATGCGCGAGGCTCAAGTTGAATCTCGCCCAATACAACTGTCTCGTCACCATTTTCTAACCGCATGCGTTCGCCTGTTTCAAGATTGTACCAGCCAACTTCAACGGTCAGTGGCATCGGGGCGTAGGCAGTGTCTGGCACCGGAATCGCAATCGGGTTATCCCACGCAAATCCAGTATTCAGGTCGGATGTTGCCAGCGTTCCGCCGCTGGGATACAGGTCGCGTTGGGCAATGATTACGTTATCTGGTGTGATCAGATGGGTGAAGAGACTCCAATTCTGGTCAACGGCTCGGTCAATCTGCCAGCGTGTATCTAGCCACACGTAGTTATCCGGCGTGACCGCATCTGAACGAATGCTGAATTCGCTGAGAGCGATGCCTCTTCCCTGAGGATCGCGGAAAACAGCCATCGCTTCCTGTGGCGTAAGGCGTTCGGGCTTGGCATACGCGGGCGCGATTATCATGAATGGGGCGAGTATGGCAACCACCAGGAAACCAGCGCTCACCATACCCATCACTACGGGACGAAGCCTATTCGGCCACCACCACGTAAGGCCAAGTGCCATGAACATGCAAATGGCGGAGAGCGCGCCAAAGATCAGCCGCCCTTGTGATGCCTGAGTTTCGGCTGTCCAGCGTATATACGAAACAAAAGTGATGATGCTCCATAGCAGCGGAGGCAGAAGCAGCAGCCAGCGTTGTAAAGGCCACGCACGCTTAATCAGAGTGACAATCATAAACACGAGCGCGCCAACCAGCCCGATCACGCCGATGATATTGAAAATAGAATAAATCAAATCCGGCAGCGGTACATTCATACCACCGAAGAATCCCCAGTAACCTTGCGTGAAGCTGTGGCGCTCTGCCCATAGCTGAGCAGCGTTTGCCGGAATTGCGCGACGCCCTACAATGTCCAGAAATACATTCAGGCCGGTTGGGTCTCCGTAAAGTTGCCAGTTGCGCAAATACCACCAACCGGCGATAAGGATGGTAATTCCACCAGAGATCAGCGCGCCAAATACCAGCGGCCGCCAATTCTTTAGACGAATACTCGTGATTAGGAAGGCTATGCCGACCAGCGGGATCAGGAATCCGATGTTCAACTTCGCCAGCAAACCACCACCTGCAACCAGCCCGATAATGACATAATCGCGCCAGCGCGGCAGCCGTGTAGAGCGAAGCAGCAGCACGATTAACAGACACAGCAAATTGCCGAGGAAATTCGACATATTGTCGTTGTTGACCGAACCGCTGATGAACAGAAACATTGGCAGGAATGCATTAAGCGCTGTTGACCCCACGATGACCACCGGTCTATCGGGAAATACTGCGCTGGCCAAAGCGAAAGTAACAATGACCGTACACGCCCCTAACGCAACCGAAAAAAGACGTGCGATATGTACCGCCAGTGTCGTCCCCTGCCACGGGAAATCCTCGGCGTTATCGCGATGCGTGATCATGTTGGCGTTGCCATCTGGTCGCAAGAAGCCGATATCAGCATGCGGATTCTGCCGCCGCACAAACTCAAGATTGCTTGTGTCAATTCCTGCGGTGAGGAGCGCTGCCCCTAGATAATAAAGTGGCGGTTGGCTGCCTTCCTGCCGCCATGCAGTTTGTATCGCTGCATCTTGTATAGGGAGGTTGAAATCATTGGTAGCAATATACCTGACCATCGGATAATGCCATAGCTCGTCCGATGCTTCAAAGATCGGCGTAACTGCACTGTAAATGATGGATAGAATGACATAAACCGCTACCAGCGGCCAGAGGAACTGCTTCGGTTTCAGTGTGTGCATGAGGCTATGGTTTGCTCGAAGAACTGCGCGGTGGAAAGAGCGATAGCAGGCCATTCAAAATGTTGTGCCAATGCAGCCGTTCCCTGTTTCAACCGCCCGCGTAAGGCTGAATTTTCTAACACTTCGCTCAATGCATTGGTCAACGCCAGCACATCATCTGGCGGGATTAGACGCATATTTTCACGATCAATAAAAGTCGTAACCGGTACTTTAGGCTGCGTAGTAACAATCGAACATCCTTGTTGTAATGCCGCCATCAGGCTGCCACGACGATATGAAGCGCCGTCACGAAAGGGCAGGGCGATCACGTCCACTGCATTTAACACTGCCGCGACTTGCTCATCAGGTAGGTAACCCGTCCATGTTACCTGATGACTGATACCAAGCGAGACGATTTGTTCGGTGATCGCTTGTTGAACCCCGACATTTGTGGGATCGCTGCTGCCTATATCGCCGACGATCACAAGCCGTACCTTTTTGCCTTCGTCAAGCAGCGTCTTGAGGGCGTTCACGAGCACATCCAGCCCCTTGCTAGCGTTGATCAGGCCGAAGAAGCCGATCAGGTGTTCATGCCCGTGTTTCAGCTTGCGCCGCCATTCCTCGATAGTTTGCGTATCTACCTGTTGCGCTGCAATGTTACTGCCTATCGGAATCAGTGTATGGCAGGGTAAATCAGTTACTTTTTCCTCGTCCTCCTGATTCGTGACGATGACGCCGTTTGAGGAAACCGCCAGATGTCGGACAATTTTCTCTCTTAGCTTGCCTGCTTTGGGGAACAAATAAGGCACACGCAGATCATGAAATGTGGTTGCGAAAGGCACAGTTGGCATGTTTTGCGGGATGAAGTGGATATAGGGTGACATCTTGAAAGCCGCTGTCTGGTATTGCAAATTCACGATGTCCAGTGTGTTTTGTTTTGCCCACGTGTTTACGCGCCTCCAGCAGCCAAATGACCATGATCGGATCGTGTCAAGGTGAATCGAATCATCCTCTTCGCCAGCTTCAGGTGTGCTTAACACGAATAAATCGTGTCCCTGTTTTGTGAGTGTTTGCGCAAGTATCTTCGTATATGCGCCCACGCCACCGCGCGCAGGGGGATATTCTCCGGCGATCATGCCAATACGCATTAGCTTACCTTTAAGCCAGAACGTAGCACGGTCATGTAGACCTTCATCCGATCAGCCCGCAGTTCCCGCTTGTGACCGAGTAATCGTTTTGCGCCTTCAATCAGATACTGCACGCCATAGTTTGCCAGCAGAGCGAAGCGCAGTAATTCGGCCCGTGCACGTCCATGATATTTGCGGAAATAGCGTAATTTGCTGCATTGAAAGCGTATATGAGTAGCCGCGGGTGATTGCTCACTACTTTTGCCGCCAAAATGCGTGATCCGGGACATTCCGATGTATTCCACGCTCCATCCTGCCAACTTTGCGCGTTTGCACCAGTCCAGTTCTTCCGAATACATCATGAAGCCTTCGTCCAGCCCGCCGATCTGGCTGAACACCGCCCTGCGGAACATTAGCGCTGAACCCTGCACCCAATCCACTTCGAAGATCCCATCATCCGGCTGATCCTGAACGTAATAGCGGCTGAGTACCAACGTTGGAGCGATAACTTGCAGCCAGGTGCTCTCAAATAAGCCGGTCAATAGGGTAGGGAAGCGCCGGCGGGTGGATTGCACAGTTCCGTCTTCGTTAAGCGTTTGCGGGCCTACAATTCCCACATCAGGATGGCTACTGAGGTAGGCTGCCATTTGCTGAATCGCTTCGGGTTTTACCAGCGTGTCTGGATTGAGCAGAAGGATAAAGTCACCCGTCGTAAGATCGATTCCCAGATTATTGCCGCGAGTGAATCCGACGTTCATATCCAGTGCCAGCAGATTCACATGTGGAAAGTCGCGCTTAAGTAGTTGAACTGTGCCATCGCTGCTAGCCGAATCAACAACAACAATCTCAACAGGCAAACCGGCAGTCGTTTCGTAAATGCTTGCAAGACAATCTGCCAGCAGTTGCTTTACATTCCAACTCACGATGACAACTGAAACTAAAGGCATGACACTTTCGCCGTGATGCGCTAATCACAGGTCATTGTATCAGGAAAGCTGCACGACGTAAGCGGGTGGATAAGGGATATGAAAAACAGTGGGGAAGGCGTAGCCGTTGCGCCTAGGCTTCACCAACTTCTGGTAAGTTGAACAGCACTTCTGCATTGCGCGTCGTTTGTGCCACTGTTTCCTCATACGAAAGCTGTCTTAAGGCGGCAAATCGTTCCGCGACTAGCCGTACATGGGCTGGTTCATTGCGCTTCCCGCGATATGGAGTAGGCGTCAGATACGGGCTATCTGTTTCGACTAAGACGCGATTTATAGGTACTTGTGCGGCGATATGGCGCAGTTCATCGGCATTCTTGAACGTTAGCGGCCCGGTGAAACCGAGATACAAACCGGCGGTGATAGCGCGTTCTGCCGCTTCAGGCGAAGCAGAAAAGGAGTGCAGTACACCGGGTCTTTTCCTTAGATTGGCAGATAGTGTTTTTACCCACGCCTCCAATATCTGTAGAATATCCTCGGTGGCCTCCCGGTTATGGATTATGACAGGCACTTCCAGTGTCCGGGCAAGCTCTAACTGGGCTTCAAAGGCCTGCCACTGAACTGCTTTGGGGCTGGTATCCCAGTGGTAATCTAACCCGATTTCGCCAATTGCGATGACTTTCTCATTTGCGGCTTTTTCGCGCAGCACTTCGATCATAGATACTTCAAAATTGCTGCTGCTGTTGGGGTGGATTCCTACCGCTGCATAAATGCCGTCGTGGTTATCTGCAAGTCCGATCGCTTCATCACAGGTTTGTACATCTGTTGCAGGAATCAGGATGCGGTTTACGCCGGCTTCGGCAGCACGGACGATAACAGCATCCCGATCCTCATCAAAAGCATCGAAATTCAAATGACAGTGAGTATCTATCAATGGCACGATATTACGGACGGTTTTCTTGTTTCAACCGGTCGTAATCTGCCTTAACCATCATCTGCACCAGTTCTTCGAAGCTGACACGCGGCTTCCAGCCTAGCTTTTCTCGTGCTTTGCTGGGGTCGCCTATCAATAAGTCTACTTCGGCGGGACGCATGAATTTCGGGTCTTGCACCACGTACCGGGACCATTCAAGGTTCACACACTCAAAGGCGACCTCAATCAGGCGCTGCACCGAGTGCGTTTGCGCTGTGGCAACCACGAAATCATCGGGTACTTCCTGTTGAAGCATCATCCACATCGCTTCAACATAATCGCCTGCGAAGCCCCAGTCACGCTGCGAATCGAGATTGCCGATGCGCAGCTCATTAGCAAGGCCAAGCGCAATTTTGGCAGCATGATAGGTAACTTTTCGAGTCACAAATTCTAAGCCTCGACGTGGTGACTCGTGATTGAACAGAATCCCACTGGTCGCGTGCATGTTGTAGCTTTCGCGATAATTCACCGTGATCCAGTGACCATAGACTTTTGCTACGCCATAGGGGCTGCGCGGGTAGAAGGGTGTAGATTCGCGCTGCGGCACTTCCTGTACTTTGCCAAACATTTCGCTGCTAGATGCCTGATAGAAGCGAATGTCAGGGTTTACAGTACGAACCGCGTCCAGTAATCGGGTGACGCCTAGTGCCGTCACATCGCCTGTAAAGACCGGCTGCGGCCATGAAGTTTGCACGAAACTTTGCGCGGCAAGATTATAGACTTCTTCCGGACGTGATTCACGTACAGCGGCGATCAAACTGGTCTGATCGCTCATATCACCTGCGATCATCTGAACACGATCTTGGATATGTTTGATGCGTTCGAAGTTATACATGCTGGAGCGGCGCACCAGACCGAAAACCTCGTAACCTTTATCAAGCAAAAATTCGGCTAAATACGAGCCGTCCTGGCCAGTAATGCCGGTGATAAGGGCACGTTTCGCCATATTTAAAGTTCCTCCAAAAGAAAGCTGGATGTTTGCCTTCTGATAATGGGTTCGGTGTGTTTCAGATACCGGAACCCATTATCAGAAAGACGAAGCTGTTAATTAACCGGGCTGCGTTGCCTCAACCGTTGGAGTTGGCG
>CAZBPB010000236.1:0-3397 GCA_964493565.1 uncultured Pleurocapsa sp.
GGATTCCGGTTGAGCCGAACAAGACGCCCGAAGAAGGCTATCACCTGTCAGAAGACCTTGCCAGCAAAGCCTCCAGATGGATTCACCAGCAAAAGTCGCTGATGCCCGATAAACCCTTCTTTATGTACTTTGCACCGGGTGCCACCCATGCGCCCCATCATGTACCTGAAGAATGGTCAAACAAATATAAAGGCAAATTCGATCAGGGTTGGGACAAACTGCGCGAAGAAACCTTTGCCCGTCAAAAAGCATTGGGTGTTATCCCTGAAGATTGCGACCTTACCGAACGCAATAAGGGCATCCCGGCGTGGGATGAAATTGATGATGCCTTGAAGCCCGTGTTGGCGCGCCAGATGGAAATCTATGCCGGTTTCCTCGAACATGTCGATCATCAGGTCGGGCGCGTCATTGATGTCCTTGAAGACCTCGAAATCCTCAACGATACCTTGATCTATTACATCATTGGCGATAACGGCGCCTCTGCCGAAGGGTCGTTACAGGGCACCTTCAATGAAATGGTCACGCTCACCGGTTTCGCTCATCTTGAAACCACCGAGTTTATGACCTCGCGCATTGATCTATTTGGCACGCCCGAAGCCTATAACCATTACGCCGTCGGCTGGGCACATGCCATGAATGCCCCCTATCAATGGACTAAACAGGTCGCATCGCATTGGGGCGGAACCCGCAACGGCACCATCATCCACTGGCCCGACGGTATTAAAGCGCAGGGTGAAATCCGTTCTCAATTTCACCATGTCATTGACGTTGCGCCCACCGTTCTCGAACTGGCGCACTTGCCAGTGCCGGTCATGGTCAATGGTGTGCAGCAAAAACCCATCGAAGGCGTCAGCATGGCCTATTCTTTTGATGCGCCAGATGCCCCCGAACGTCATCAAACTCAGTATTTTGAAATGGTTGGCAATCGCGGCATCTACCACAAAGGCTGGACTGCTGTAACCCAGCATCGTATTCCGTGGGAAACCGGTACTGCAAAGCAAATTCCCTTCGATGATGATGTTTGGGAGCTTTACGATACCAGCACCGACTGGACGCAAGCGCACGATCTCTCCAAAGAAAATCCCCAAAAGCTGCACGAACTTCAGCGGCTCTGGCTCATCGAAGCGGTGAAATATCAGGTCGTGCCGCTGGATGACCGCATGATCGAGCGTGTTAATCCCGAAATCGCTGGCAGACCGCAGTTGGTCATTGGAAATAGCCAGCTGCTGTTCAATGGTATGGGCCGCCTGAACGAAGGCAGCATCGTCAATTTCAAAAACAAATCCTTCTCTCTCACCGGCGAAATTGTCGTGCCAAATTCCGGCGCGGAAGGCGTCATTATCGCTCTTGGCGGGTTAACCGGCGGTTTTTCCCTGTACGCCAAAGCCGGTAAGCCCAAATTCTGCTATAACTTTTACGGGCTTGAGCAATACTACATTGAAGGCACCAGAGTCATCCCGTCCGGTGAGCATCAGGTACGCATGGAATTTGCCTATGATGGCGGTGGAATTGCCAGAGGTGGTGACGTCACCCTCTATATAGACGGTGAAAGTGTCGGTTCAGGTCGTATTGAGCAAACCGAACCCTTTGGCTACTCTGCCGACGAAACCTGTGACATTGGCGACGAGTTCGGTTCACCCGTCACCACCGATTACAGCCAGCGTAAGTTCAATGGTGAAGTCAACTGGGTACAAATTGATGTCGGCGTAGACGATCACGACCATCTGATTTCGCCGGAAGAACGCCTGAAAGTGGCGATGGGCTACCAGTAATCGCCACATATATCCTCGTAGGGTGCAGCGTGCTGTGTCCTTCGGTCAATAATTTAAGTAAGTCAACAATCTTTTCCTCCCCTCTCCGTGTACGGAGAGGGGATTGAGGGGTGAGCTTATTGAAAGTAATTTGTGCCTTGCCCGACATTTTCATCATCATGCAGATACAGGAGCACGCCGCCCTTTATTACATGGTAAAGCTGTGGTCGCCTTCATATAACCTGTTCTACAGGGAATAAAACCATGTCCAACCAGCCGCCAATGCATTCAAGACCGCGTCTCGAAAATGCCCGCGTTGCCGTAAGATCGCCGCGTGCCGCCGCTGTTGCCGGCATTATTTTTGCCATCCTGACCACGCTAACCATCATCTTGATCCGCGTCACTATACCCGTTGACCTCGCGGATTCTGATGTTTCGTGGCTGAATCAGGATTTATCGGCGATTTCGCTGGCACTCAGTTTTGTTCCCTTTGCTGGTATCGCCTTCCTCTGGTTTATTGGTGTCGTTCGTGACCGCCTTGGTGCAAATGAAGATCAATTCTTCTCAACCGTATTTTTCGGCAGTGGGCTGTTATTTCTGGGGCTGCTCTTCATTATTGCCGCGCTTACTGGCGGGCTGCTGACCGCTTACAAAATTGCCCCGGAAGATATGAGCCAGAGCAGTGTCGCCATCCTCAGCGCCATGACTATCCATACCTTGATGAGCGTTTACGCCGTGCGTATGGCGGGTGTCTTTATGATTTCGCTGGGCACTCTCTGGTATCGCACCCGCGTAATGCCCCGCCCATTCATTTTCTTGACCTATATTCTGGCAGCAGTACTGCTGTTAACCTACGCCGCCTCAGCCTGGCTCATCCTCATTCTGCCTTTATGGGTATTCGTAGTCAGCATCTATATTCTCTGGGCCAGTTTTCGGGGCGAATCACCGGCATCTGAAACTCCGCCAGCCGAAGTAATCAGTTGAAATTGGTTTACCGTAACCTTCGCCTCTCGTTATAATTACAGTAACTTTAATCAAACGCTGTGCTTGATTTCGGTATCTAAGGGAGGAAACCATGCAGGAGTTTTTAAGCACGCTGTCCAGCATATTTACGCTCGCTTTCGTCGTCACTAGTATGCTCAGCATGGGGCTTGGCCTAACTATCCCCCAGATAATCGCGCCCCTTAAGAACGCTCGTCTGGTGATATTGGCGCTGCTGGCAAACTTTGTCATCGTGCCGGCGACAGCATATATTGCTACTTCGGTCATCCCCATGGATAGCGACCTTAAGATCGGCATCATCATCTTTGGCTGCGCCGCCGGCGCTCCCTTCCTGCCCAAACTCGCGCAAATCGCAAAGGCCAATGTCGCTTTTGCTGTTGGCTTAATGACCCTGCTCATGCTGGTGACTATCATTTTCATGCCTATTGTGCTTCCGCTCTTGCTTCCCGGCGTCAGCGTAGACGCAGGCCAGATCGCGACACAACTTATTCTCGAAATGCTGCTTCCCTTAGCCATCGGCCTGTTCATCAAAGCCCGCTACAACGATGCCGCCAAACAAATTTTGCCAACCATCGCCCAGATCTCCAGCGGCAGCCTCGTCTTGCTGCTGGTCTTAATGCTCGGCTTGAATATCTCTCAGGTTA
>CAZBPB010000236.1:3407-5048 GCA_964493565.1 uncultured Pleurocapsa sp.
TTATTGCGCTCATCGGCAGCGGCGCTTTGATTGGCCTGTTAATTGTGCTGGCAGTTGCCGTCGTTTCCGGCTATTTTCTCGGCGGCCCCGGCGGTGATACCCGTCAGGTCTTGGCGCTCGGCACAGGCCAGCGCAATCTTGCCGCTACTTTTGTAGTCGCTGGTGCAAATTTCGCCGCCCAGCCCAATGTACTGGTGCTGCTCACAGCCGCTGGCTTAGTCGGCATGATCTTGCTGTTCCCGATTGCCGGTGAATTTGGCAAGCGCAACGCTCCGGCAGCATCCGCGGAAACTACACCAGCCGCTGGGGAATAAGTTCAATTTTCATGGTCTGGTGGGTGAAGGTCTGCCCCCGCATTGACCCTCTCCTCAGCCGTGTACCGTTGAGGGGTACCGAAGCTGTAGGGGCAGTGTAAAGTTTTAGCCAATCACGTAAAGGCGTCGTTTCCTTGAGCTTATCTTCTCTACTTCCAATCTGGCTTCCCATCTATAAGCGCGAGTGGCTGCGCGCAGATATCGTTGCTGGCTTAACCACCGGCGCGGTCATCGTACCCGTCTCGCTGGCTTATACCACTATTGCCGGGCTTCCGGTGCAAATGGGTTTGTATACCGCCCTTGCCGCGCTGGTGCTGTATGCCCTTTTTGGCAGTTCGATGGTGCTGAGCGTAAGCGTCACTTCCATGCTCTCGGTGCTTACCGCCAATGCTGTTGCGCCTTATATCAATCCAGCCGATCCTGACGCGCTGGTGAAGGCAGCATCTGAATTAGCCCTGCTCACTGGCATCATCCTGATCATTGCCGGAATTTTGCGGCTTGGTTTCCTTGCCAACTTCATCTCAGAACCGGTGCTCATCGGCTTAAAACTCGGGCTTGGCTTATGGATCGCTTCTAGCCAGCTAGGCAAATTACTCGGTATTCCTTTCGAAAATATGGATTTCTTTCAAAATATCGGGGAAGTGCTGAGGTCGCTCAACCTCATCAATATTCCCACAGTGATTTTATCTGCTGTCACCATTGCGGTGATCATTGCAGTCACCCGCTTTGTTCCTCGCATCCCATCGGCGCTTGTTGCTGTGCTGTTAGGAATCGGCTTGCAATTTCTCTTCAACCTCAACCAGTACGGTGTTGAGTTAGTCAATCCGATTCCCGTTGGTTTGCCAACCGTACAACTGCCCAGCTTTGATCATTTTGGCGCATTTCTTCCCGCTGCGCTGGGTATCGCCTTAATGTCCGGTATCGAAAGTATCAGCACCGGGCGTAGTTTTGCCCGCCGATCAGACCCGCGCATCAATGCCAACCGCGAATGGTTCGCGCTCGGCGCAGGTAACATCGGCGCTGCCCTGCTTGGCGGCTATGCCACTGGTGGCGGCGCCTCTCAAACCGCCGTCAATATCCGCGCTGGTGCTAGAACTCAGGTTTCCGGGTTAGTTACCGCCGCGCTGGTTGTCCTCGCCCTCACCTTGCTAGCGCCGCTTTTTAACCTGATGCCGTTGGCAACCCTGGGTTCAATCGTGTTGTTTGCGGCCTTCGGGCTGGTCAATTTCGCAGAGTTGCAGCGCATCATAAGAGTTCGCCAGCGCGACGCTGTTCTCGCCATCGTCGCCTTTGCGACGGGCATGTTGATGTTTTCCACGAAGACGGT
>CAZBPB010000236.1:5058-6419 GCA_964493565.1 uncultured Pleurocapsa sp.
CTGATCGCCGTTGCGCTTTCCATTCTCGTCCTTTTCTATCAGGGGACTCAGCCCTGGGTTTACATGTTAGGCCGTAAACCCGGCACCGAAAATTACCGCCCGCTGGCACTTCACGATTCCGACGAAACCATCCCCGGCTTACTCATCGTTCGGCCTGTTGGCGGAATGTATTTCGCAAATAGCAATTACGTGATTGATCATATAAGAGCGTTGATCGAGCAGGCAGATCCCAGGCCGAAAATCCTGCTGATTGATGCCAGCGCCATCCCCGATCTCGAATTTTCCAGTGCTGTCGCCATGCAAACATTTCGCCACGATCTACTGAGTGATGGAATTGATATCTGGTATGCAGCGGTGAATCCAGTTCCTTTTGAGATGTTCAAACGAGGTCTGGGCGATGAAGAACTACAATCCGGTCGCTTTCACAGCACTGTAGAAGAAGCAGTAGCCGCGTTTACGGCACAATCGCAGCCACCTGACCAACCAACGAAATGATCTCGTCGTAGGGGCGGCATCCTTTGTCGCCCGCTTGTAACTCACCTTTCCATGCAATGGATGGGGGGAACCTGGAGTGAGGATGTCATTTTCTAATTGAGAAAACTTTCACCATTTGGTATAGTTTCGCTATTCCGTTCACCAATTTACAAGGCAGCACCAGCATGACCGAAGTGATTGACATCCAGCAGGAGCAAAAAACGCGCAAAGCCGAGCGGGCTTTCACCTTCTCGCTGATCGTTTCTGGCATCCGCTGCACCCTGATGTACATCATTCTGCCCTTTATCCTGCCCGCCATCGGCATCACCGGTGCCTTCGCCAGTCAGGTAGATATCATCATCAATCTGATCGCAATGGGCGCCTTGATTTACAGCGTGCGCCGCTTCTGGCAAATCAACTACCAATGGAAACTGGCTTATACCGCCGTTGCTGTCGTCGCCTTCATCATCCTCACGGCTTTCATTGCGCTGGACTTACGGGCGTTGGGTATCCTTAACTTCACGCTGTAGCCTATTTCCTATCCGCATATAAGTTGTCTCAAAATCGGGCTTTCGTGTATAGTTCTTTTGAGGTCTTTTCACGCTGCCTTGACACGCCTTACAACGGAGAGAGTGAATGGAAATTGTACGTAACCAGCCCGGTTTCCTCGGAACTGGCGCAACCATGCTGTCCGATCTCACGCTGCTTGCGTACATCCTCCTTCTCGTTCCCTTAATGCTGGTTGGCTTCGTCTTTGCCCGGCGCAAGAAATTTGAGCCATATCATAAGTACGTAATGACCTCGATCATGCTCTTCAACTGGGTGTTGATCTCCTTCGTCATGCTGGTCAGCTATCGCGCTGGCGTTGCCCCTAATATCCCGCAGGG
>CAZBPB010000237.1:0-6350 GCA_964493565.1 uncultured Pleurocapsa sp.
CGGTGCTGGAACCGCCTCAGGTAGTAGTTAACACTGGTCGTTTGAACGTTCGCACTGGCCCCGGCCCGCAGTTCACTACGCTGGGAAGCGTTCCCGGCGGTACAGTTCTGGATGGTCTGGCGACGACCCCCGATGGTCTCTGGTATTATGTTGAAAGTCCATTGGGTCGTGGATGGGTTTACGCAGAGTTCACACTACTGCGCGGTTTCTTTGATAACTTCGCGGTCATTGATTACTAAGAGTCATGAGGCAATAGGACACACATAAATGCGCATCGTTTACGTCGAAGATAACCTCGCCAATGTCGCTCTCATTGAACGCATCTGCCAGATGAATGATGATCAACTGGCTACCTATTATGATGCGGAAACGGCGCTTGCAGGCATACATCCGGGAGGATCAGACTTGATCCTGATGGATTTACATCTTGGCAACCGCAGTATGGACGGTTTGCAACTGACCCGACTGCTGCGCCAAAAAGGAATTGGTGAGCCGATTGTCGCCATCACCGCCTACGATACAATGGGTTTTGGGGATCAATACGCTGCCGCTGGATGCGATGTTTATGTGCGCAAACCGGTGTCTATCCGAAGTATGTTGAACCTGATCAACCAGTATCGTTAGCAGCGCTTTGCGTTAGTTTTCGTCAAAACACAGGGCGCCCCAAAATGGGCGTCTTGTGTTTTACCCACGATATCACAACGTATCCGTGCTTTACCGCCTCCGCGCGTAATTTTTGACGATATGCTAGAGACACGCTCGCCTTTCTGATCTGAATGGGTCAATCATCATGTCTTTGCGCCGAATTTTGCCTCTATTATTCAGCGTAGTTTTGTTGATTGTTGTTTTGCCTGTGGTTGCGCAGGAGGAAACTCCAACGCCAACTATTGCAATACAACAGGCAATGGCAGAAGTAAGACACGAATTATCCCCCCCAATAGCGACAGTAAATCCTGATGAAATACCGCAAGCAGTCACGCCAATTAACGAAGGCGAATACGATATCCTGAATTTTCTTCTTTTAGGTAGCGATACTTTTACCCCGACAAATTCCGGTCGTACGGATGTCATCATTGTCGTATCAGTGAATCAGACAGCCGGAACGGTATCGCTCCTCTCCATCCCACGCGATTTGTATGTGTACATTCCTGAAATCGGCGTTAATCGTATTAACACAGCTTACGGCTTCGGTGAACAAACTTTTGGCGAAGGGGAAGGGCCGCGCAGCGTCATCAACACTATAGAATATAATCTTGGGCTGAACATAGACTATTATGCCCGTATCAATTTCACCGATTTTCGACAGATCATTGACGATCTCGGTGGCGTAGAAATCGCTGTAGATTGCGCCATCGAAGATTGGCGGCTAATTGAGCCGGAGATGGATCCGACTCTCGAAGAGAATTGGGCGATGTTTACACTGCCGGTAGGGCTGCATCAAATGGATGGTGACCTTGCCCTATGGTATGCCCGCAGCCGCCGCACCAGCAGCGATCTAGATCGTGGTCGTCGCCAGCAAGCAATCTTACGCGCTGTTCTCGGCAGAATCCGCAGCTTAAGCCTACTCAATCAGGTTACAGACGTTTGGCCGCAGTTGATGGAGATTGTGGACACTGATATTCCACTGGATGTGATGCTGGGGTTAGTACCGCTCGCGGCCACACTGGATAGCTCACAACTCGCTTCATATACCTTGCGAGCCAACCAGGAAGTGAGGGCCTGGACATCACCACAAGGAGCGAGTGTGCTTGCACCAGATCGTGAAGCGATAGTGGCGTTAGAACAGCAGATGTATCAGCCGCCAACTACATATCGGTTAGCTGCTGGCAGCCCGCATATTCAAGTAGTCAATGGCAGCGGGATTGCAGGCATGGATCGTGTTGCTGCATCACGCCTTGAATGGGAAGGCTTTCTGGTGACCGTTAGCGAGCCACTCGCTGCTTATTCGCCACGCACAGCACTCATTGATTACACCGGACAAGCGAAAGGGGGCAGCCTGTTGCTGCTGCAAAATGTGCTGCGGTTGGGCGATGAAGATATCCTACCCGATCCTTCGGCAACACGAGAATTTGATTATCGCGTGGTCGTGGGTGGGGATTATTTCCCGTGTACTTATAATGTAGTTCAGCCAGCAGGCGCGGCCTAGAAGTTCGCTTTAAGAAGCGGCGTTACGCTGCCGTTTGAGCGATTAACAATCGCGGTAACGAAGGTTTCTCCCTTATCAGCCGGTATAACGACTGTAAGTGTGATACTTTCGGCAAACTCTTCATTAAGAATTACGCCGTTGCATATCGCGATCTCCCGCGTAGCTGTGCCATAGAACGCGTAATTTACGCTCAACTCATAAGTTGAACGCTCAATCTTAATTTCGGTGGGCAAGACCGCCAGCACTTCTTTTGCCGCATCACCATAGGCTTTCACAAGGCCGCCGGTTCCCAACTTGGTGCCGCCAAATAGCGTGTAACCACAACCACTGTATCGCCAAGATCACTTCCACGCAGCACAGCCATGATCGGCGGGCCAGAAGTACCTGACGGTTCACCATCATCACTTACGCCTTCCTGTACACTGTTCCCGTAGCCGACTCGGAAAGCGTAAACATGGTGTGAAGCATCAGGGTGCAGCTTACGCCGCTCGTGGATGAATTCGCGGGCTTCAGCAACAGTTCCGACGTAACCAGCGACCGCAATAAAGCGCGAGTTCAAACGGACGATTTCAGTTTCAGCCGTATTAGCAGGAATTCGATAACCCGCTGTCATTTACGACGGGTCTGGATTTGAACGAATAAACAGTTGGAAAACTGGCGGTTCAATCACAAGATTCTTGTCGGCACGGTTCACACGGAGCAGGCGTTTTTGCACAAGCATGTTCACTGCAAGCTCCGTTTCTGTACTCACGGTATACGGGTGTAACTTGGCAACAGCCTTGAGCACATACTGCTCTGAGCGATTTAGCCCTGTCCAGATACTTGAGCATTCAGCTTTTACTGCCGGGTTGGCAATCAGAATTTCGGCTATGCTACCGGCATTGTAGGTACCCCAGTCTGTAATATTGGCATCCGCCAATGTGTTGAAGCCACCGCGCAGCAAGCCGGCAAAGCGTCCTGTAGCCTCAAGCAGCAGAGCATTCGCTAGTTCGGGCAGTGCCTTATCACGGCGACGAGAGATAGAAGCCAACATTTGCCGTCCGTCTGCTTCGTTATAAGGACCTACGTAGATCAAATTATCGGTAAATAGCTCAACAAATGGCTCCATATCCAGCAAAGGCATTCCGTATCGTTCGACCAGTACGGGAATGGGGGAACGGCTGAAAACGGTATAGACGAAATTTGATTTGTGGCTATCTCGCAAACCACGCAAAATCTGGAAGAATTTAGGTGGCATTTGCCGCAAAAGCTCCTCAAATTCGTCGAAAATCAGCACGATTTTGAGATTTTTACGTAGAAAATACTCCAGTCCAAGTTCCAGATAACGTACTCCCATATAGGAAAATAGGGGGTTGTTTCCGTCCTGAAGCATCTGATAAGCATCGTAAAAGCGCTTCGCCTCTTCCTGTGGAAGCTGCGGGAAGGGATATAACGTCAGAAAAATGCGGTGCATGATCAATTCGAAGCCCGCCCACACACGAAACGGCTGGCTATCCGATAGGCCAGGGGAGGGGAGGGCACCCAGCATATTTGCGTCTATGACCACAACGTAGGTAGAGTCGGCACCCGCGCCCAACACAGATTGCTTGACATCGGTGCGTGTTAGGTGCTGGATCAAGTTTGATTTACCAACGCTTCCAAGTCCCACCACGGAAGCTGCCTCAGAAGCATCCCAGCAGCGGAGTATCCGGGTTACTTCTTCGCGTCGAAATTCAAGCGGGTACTGGCGTTGATTATTCATATTGGCGATTGCTCGCTTCTGCCGTATGATTTTCAGGATAGAACACATGGTCAGTATAGCGCGATTTCGCTTCCGTGTCACGAGGGGTCAGAAGAATGCAGAAACAGTATCGTTACCTTGGCTTCATTGGAGCGATGTTCGTTACCGTCTTGATCCTAAGCAACCTGCTCAGCAGTGCGAAAATCGTGGACTTAAACGTTTCAATCGGCCCGATTCCGCTTATTTTTGATGCTGGAACGCTGGTTTTCCCGATCTCCTATATTTTTGGCGACATTTTAACTGAAGTCTACGGCTATAAGTCCTCGCGCAGAGTAATCTGGACGGGCTTTCTGGCGATGGTTTTGATGGGACTGTTTGTGTGGCTGGCAGGAATTTTACCCGGAGAGGCGATCTG
Source organism: uncultured Pleurocapsa sp. (assembly GCA_964493565.1). GTDB lineage: Bacteria > Chloroflexota > Anaerolineae > Aggregatilineales > Phototrophicaceae > Flexifilum. Next base: position 4,282 of record CAZBPB010000237.1, read on the forward strand.
GGAATCATATGCCGGACAAACGGCATACGATGCTATTCTTGGCGGTATTAGCGGATTGATAGTCGCCAGTCTGATCGCCTATCTAGCCGGTGAGTTTTCAAATAGCTACGTGCTTGCCCGGATGAAAGTCGCCACAAAAGGGAAATGGCTGCCAGCGCGCACTATTGGCAGCACACTTGTAGGTCAGGCTGTAGATACAATCGCCTCATTGGCGTTGCAACCGCGCTTGGCGTGTTTCACCCCGATCAGTTTCTGGGGTTGGTTATTACCAATTATATTTTCAAAGTCAGTATCGAAGTTGTGATGACGCCACTCACGGTCTTCATCATTAAGTGGCTTAAGAAAGCTGAGAATGAAGATTATTTTGATTACAACACCCGATTTAACCCATTTACCATAGATGGATAAGCCGGGCTTACATCTGGAATGCAGCCGACTGCATTAGAATTTTGCCATCGCGGATATGGAAGCTGTCTCCAGCAAATGGCAGTACCGAACCCGCTGACCATAAGATGTACGCATATTCACCGTTGATCTCTTGTTTGATGAGCGCAATTTCGCTGACAGATGAACCCAGCATTCCAAGTGCCGCTGCGAAAAATGCGCGTATATTCTCTTTACCCTGGAATACGCCATTTGGGGCGAACACAACTGCATTATCCGCATAATCGCTGGCAATATCGTCAAGGTTCTGCGAAAGGATGGCTTGCAAATGATGCCCCAGAACTTCTTCCGTTGTCGTGCCCATAACGAATCTAAACCTCTCTTGTCGTACAAAAATATGAGTTGATAACAATATACAGGGAATTGCGAATCTGTCAAAACATCTAGTAGGAAAATTCTAACGCCATTCAGGAACACATTGATGAAATTAGCGCCGCTGCGTGGCATGAAAGCTGCTGAGAATTGATTGTAGTGATAGCACATATGCCATTGTACCGGCCGTGGATATTTGCACTGAAATGCAATCACTTCGTATAATGTACGATATACGAAGTGATTGCTGAGAATAACCCAAAATGCTGCAAAGATTTGATCCACAGACGGAAATAGCGTTTCAGCAGCTACTGGCAGAAAAATACCGCTTGTTAGGCCAGCTTGATCTACCGACAAAACAACGGTCTATCACTGCGCGTAATTTTGTAAGCGCAATCAACGCACTTGCCAACTATATGAGCATGAACAATATGCCAATTCCAAATCGCACAGTACTTGAGCGCTTTCGCGACGATATGACTGCCGGACGTTGGCCAGATGGCGAACGATTATCAGTAAGTACCATCAATGCGCGTTTGGCGGCGGCGCGCAAATGGCTTCGTTCCGTTGCAGATGATGTGATTGATCTTCAAATGAAAATCGCGCTGCGCGATTGGGCAAATGTCAAAGATGTGAAACGAACATTAGTACAGGACGAAGTAGAAAGCGAAGATATTGTTGATTATGGACGGCGCTTTGAATTGGATGCCGTTCAGAAGTTCATGCAAGGCTTTCCAACACACCTGAAAGGACGCCGTGACCGTGCAGTTTGTGCCCTTGCGCTTGGCGCTGGCCTACGCATTGGTGAAATTGTCGCACTTACAAAATCTGACCTCTATAGTCAAAACCGGTACGGGCAATCCGCTATCCTGATCCGGCGCGGAAAGCATAACCGTAAGCGTGCTGTGGTGATGGCAGATTGGAATTCATGGGTGTATAAGGCCGTAGAAAACTATTTACGGAGCGCCCCACCCTTACAGGAACGCGCGCCAATAATCCGTCGTGTAAAGCGATATGAAGGTGATTTTATTTCTTTTGAGCGCTCCATCACAGAACGTGGTTTACAGATGATGTTTGAGGGGAAAAAGGCGTATCAAATAGAATATCACGGGGAAACTGTGATACCTGCCTTCCACGATTTTCGCCGTACCTATGCCTTTTTATGCCGTCAATTTGGCATGGAAATGGACGCGATACGAGAGCAACTAGGCCATTCCAGTGTGATTACAACTGAACGTTACATCGGTCACGATGTTGACTGGTCACATCGTGTTCCCGGCTGGAATATTGAGTTTTAAGCGTAATTTGCCCTG
>CAZBPB010000238.1:0-853 GCA_964493565.1 uncultured Pleurocapsa sp.
TGACGCGTTCGGCTTGCCCGCGGAAAATGCCGCAGTGCAGCGCGGCATACACCCCGCCAAATGGACACGGACGAATATTGAGCGCATGCGCGGTCAGTTACGCACGATGGGCGCGATGTTTGACTGGGAGCGCGAGGCAGTATCTGCCGATCCTTCTTATTACCGGTGGACGGAATGGTTCTTCAAACAGTTCTTTGAAAACGGACTCGCCTATCGCGGTGAAGCATTGGTTAACTGGTCTGATGCATTGCAAACCGTGCTGGCAAACGAACAGGTGATTGACGGCAAAGACGAACGTCTGGGGCAGCCTGTTGTCCAGAAGATGATGACCCAATGGTTCTTCCGTTATCGTCGTTACGCCGACGAAATGCTGAATTTCGAGAACATTGATTGGCCGGAAAAAATCCGCGCCATGCAAACCAACTGGATCGGGCGCAGTGAAGGCGCGCGTGTCACCTTCCGCACTGAGTCGGGCACTGCTTTCGATATTTTCACAACCCGCCCCGATACGTTGTGGGGCGCTACGTTTATGGTGTTGTCGCCAGAGCATTCGCTGGTTAATCGAGTGACCACGCCCGCCCAACAAGCGGAAGTGGATGCTTATATTGAATGTGCCGCAAGTCAGACTGAAATTGAGCGTACTGCGGAAGGCAAAGACAAAACCGGCGTGTTTACCGGCGGTTATGCCGTAAATCCCGTGAACGGGGCGCATATCCCTATTTGGATTGCTGATTACGTCATGATTACCTATGGTACTGGCGCGATCATGGCTGTGCCTTCGGGCGATCAGCGCGACTTTGAGTTTGCCCGTAAGTTTGGTTTAGAGATCGTCCCCGTGATCCAACCAGACGGC
>CAZBPB010000238.1:863-6349 GCA_964493565.1 uncultured Pleurocapsa sp.
TGTCTTTGATGGCGCAACTATGGAGGAAGCCTACGCTGGCGCAGGCTACATGGTCAACAGCGGCAAATTTGATGGTACTTACTCCAATGGAGATAAAGGCCGCAAAAACCCCGCCATAAGCGCGGTGATTGACTGGCTGGAAGCCAACCATTATGGCAAGGAAGAGATCAACTATCGCCTGCGTGACTGGCTGATCAGCCGCCAGCGTTACTGGGGCAGCCCGATTCCGGTAATCTACACTGAAAACGGGCAGATTGAAACGGTTCCCGATGAGCAGTTACCCGTAGTCTTGCCTGAGGACATTGATTTTCAGGGGATGACTGGTAATCCGTTGGGGCGCAGTCCGTCTTTCTTGAATACCACTGATAGCAAAGGTCGTCCAGCGCGCCGCGAAACCGATACGATGGACACCTTCATGTGCTCATCATGGTATCACCTGCGCTATCTAAGCCCGCATTATCAGGCAGCGCCATTCGATCCTGAAGAGGCAGCCTACTGGCTACCAGTAGATGTTTATACCGGCGGCACTGAACACGCAACCATGCATTTGTTGTACACGCGCTGGTTTAACAAGGCTATTCGTGATCTCGGTGTGTTTGATGTCACTGCAGAGATCATGGCGCGAAATGGGCGTAACCCTGAACTATTGCTGGATGAACCCATGCTGCTGCTGCGTAATCAGGGGCAGGTGCTCGGCGCAGAGCGCAACGGCGATGTTGTGGTTGTCACCGGTCAGCGTGAAGGCGAACGGTTGATTGCTCGTCGCGTGGAAGTGATACCGCCAGAAGATGCGCGCACATTGGAAAGATTGGCAGCCGCTGGCGAAGCTATCCCATACCCACGTGAAACCAATCGCGTTGTGGGTGAAATCGTGAAGCGCACCGAAAATCTGTTGACGATTGCCGATCTGACGCGTGGTGGTGAATTACAACCGGTTGAAGTGCCAGACAATGCTCAAATCGCTATTCCCGGCATCCCCGGTACCAACACCGTAAATCAGTTGAAGCATCATCTGGAAGTACAGCGCATGTCCAAGAGCAAGGGCAACGTGGTCAATCCTGATGATCTGGTTGGTGCATATGGCGCAGATACAGTTCGCGCTTATTTGATGTTCGGCTTCGACTGGGAAAAAGGTGGCCCCTGGAATGACGATAATATTCAGGGCGTGGTTCGCTGGCTGAACGAGGTATGGGACATGGTCACCACTGGCACCGTAGAGGGTGTCGGTGATCCTGAAGCAGTCCGGCATGCCGAACGCAAAGTGCATCAGGCCATCAAGAAGGTCAGTGATAGTCTGGAGAATTTCAGTTTCAATACGGCTGTAGCTGCCTTGATGACTTTGAAGAATGAACTGCGTCCGTTAGCGCGTGAAGGTAAGTTGGTGGGCGATGCCTGGCAACAAGCCATGCGTGATATGCTGCTGTTGATGGCACCGATCACCCCGCACATTACCGAAGAATTATGGGCGGTGATGGGATTGCCCTACAGCATTCATCAGCAGTCATGGCCTGAATATGATGCTGACAAGGCTGCTGAATCCATGACCACGCTGGTTGTGATGAGGAATGGCAAGCCGATTGATCGGGTCACTGTACCTGTAGGCATTGGTGAGGCAGATGCAAAACAGGCCGCGCTAGCCAGTGATGGCGCAAAGCGCGTCTTGAATGGCAGTCAGCCGCAGCGGGTGATCTTCATCCCCGGCCGTGCCGGCGGAGCTGCTGGTGCCGAGCCTAAGGTGAACATCGTTTTGTAGTAGTCTTTTTACGGGGCGGGCTGCTCAGTTCGCCCCATTCTTCAAAAATCCCCCGACTGACCCATATTTTCAGACATTGACGCCTGTAAAATTCTCCGGATTTTGTGGTGTTTTTGTGAGGGTATTTAACTGATGAGCCGGGTTGTTGATGAAGTCTTGGTCGCTAATTTGGCGAAAAGGCGACGCTGAAAAGCCCTCCTAAACGGCATTTTGCCATTTTGACCTGCATGGATGCGCGCCTGGATCCTGCGAAATGCCTTGGTTTAAGCGAAGGCGATGCTCACGTTCTTCGCAACGCGGGTGGCCGCGCCACCGATGATGCCATTCGCTCACTGATCATCTCATATAAGCTGCTGGGTACAAAAGAGTGGTTTGTCATTCATCACACTGACTGTGGGATGCTAACTTTTACCGGTGAAATGTTGAGTGACTTGCTTAATGAAAGCCTGTCCCCTGCGGAAATGACCCCTGATGGCTTACGGAATACTGGCAGCGATCCCGGCTCAGCCGAGGGTTACTATATAAACTGGCTCACCTTCAAAGATGAAGTGAAATGTATCGTTGATGACGTGTCCCGTATCCGGCGTCATCCGTTGGTGCCGCGCTACATTACCATTTATGGCTACCTATACGATGTGAAGTCAGGAAAACTGATCGAAGTGCCTGCTGCTACCGAGGCCGGACGCCTGACATAGCGCCCGCCTGTTACATCGAACTGCACAGCCCTGTATTTCGTTCCAATCCGGTTAATTTGAAGGATGACGGCAGTTCCTAACTCTCTGCCTACGCTATCCCTATAGGATCATCCGCCGTTCGTTGGTTGTACGGCAGGTTCGTTAAAACGAACTCTGTTAGAATGACATCATTCAGCTCATGCGCCGCGGCGCAATTCATGGAGATGTCAATGCCCGACGAACGGGATTTGCTGGATTTTCAGCCAGAAGAACCCTCCCGCAAGGATGAAGTTCCCACTCCCTCTCAGGAAGATACCGAACCTCTGTTATTCATGTTCGATGAAGAAGAACACGACGGTACACTCAATGATCTGGACGTGCTGGATGAACATGATCAGCCTACCATGCCACTGCCTTCGGATACCAACGCTCTTAGCTCTGATCCGAAACAAACGCTGGCAGGCAGCGGCGGCTTAGACCCGAACCCTGATTTCCAGCAGAAATCGCAGTCGCCCAAAAGCCAGTCGCAGCAGCCTGCAGTTCCGAATCAGAATACGCAGCCGCATGTCGTGCCTTTTGAACATACACTGGTGCATGTGCCGGGTGAAAGCCGTCAGTACCCGCCCCAAAGCGCGCAGCAGCGGCCAGCACAAACGCAGCAAGCAGGCAAATACACAGCAGGGGCAGCAGTACCGGCAAACCGTGCCATCACCCTATGCCCCGCCGCCACAACCGACGATTCCCGCGCCGCCTCAAGGAGGGCGTCCGAATTATCCAGCGCCGCGTCAGGGGTATGCGGTTGGGCCGAATGGTCAGCCTTTGCCAATGCCGCCGCGCCGCCCGAAACGTAAGCGTATTCTTGGCTGTACCCCGGGTTGTTTTTTTCTGCTGGCGGGCATCTTCGTTAGCTTTTGCGGGGGCATCACGCTTCTGGCGTTAGTGATCACCGCAACGTTAGGTTCTCAGCTTGAAGAACGCTTTGCTGAACAGGTAGCACAGGTAGACGAATACAATAATTTTGAGAGTACCTTCTACTATGATCGCGAAGGTGATTTGCTTTACGAAGCCTTTGGTGAAGGCCGTCGGGTGAATGTGCCCTATGCCAATTTCTCGCAAGATCTGATCAACGCAACCATTGCCATTGAAGACGATACCTTTTTCACCAATCCCGGCTTTGAAGTTGAAGCTACGCTTCGTGCTTTCCTCCAATACGTCGGTGTTTCAGAAGGCGCCAGCGGTGGCAGCACCATTACCCAGCAGTTGGTGCGTAATGTGCTGTTTGAGCCGGAATACCGTGCAGAGCGCAGCGTACAACGTAAAATTGAAGAAATCTTGCTGGCATTTATGCTGCGCCAGCGCAAATCTCCAGAAGAAGTACTGGAGATGTATTTGAATGAAATCTACTACGGAAATCTCTCTTACGGCGCAGAATCTGCCGCGCTTACCTTCTTCGATAAACATGTGAGTGATTTAACGCTCGGAGAAGCCGCCCTGTTGGCAGGTTTACCGCAAGCCCCGGCAACCCTTGATCCGTTCAATCCTGATCCCGCCATTCAGCAGGAAGTGCGCGCGCGTTGGGAACTGGTGTTGGAGCGTATGGTGGAAGAGGGGTATATCACCGACGCCCAGCGTCAGGCGGCCATTGCGGCTGGCTTGAATTTCATTGAGCCGGAAGCCCCGCTGGAAGCCCCGCATTTCACTGTATACGCAATGCAGGAATACAGCGATTTGATGACTAGCCTCGGCTATTCGCCGGATCAAATTGTTAGCGGTGGTTTCCGTGTGTACACAACAGTTGATCAGACCATTAACGAAATGGCGCAGCAAACCGCACGTAATCAGGTTGCCGCGTTAGCAGCCAATAACGCTAGCAATGGTGCGGTGGTCGTGTTACAGCCCGGAACCGGCGAAATTCTGGCGATGGTCGGCAGCCTTGATTATGACAATGAAGCCATTGATGGGCGCGTGAACGTGACTACTTCGCTGCGCCAGCCCGGCAGTACCATGAAGCCGTTTACCTATGCCGCGGCTATTGAACAGGGCATGACTCCCGCAGACATCATCTGGGATACCCAGATTGATATTGCCGGGTACCGTCCGGTCAATTATGACCGTACCTTCCATGGGCCAGTACGCATACGTACCGCGCTGGCAAATAGCTACAATATTCCGGCAGTACAAACTTTACGGCGTATCGGTGTGGAAGGGCTGCTAGAAATTATGGCCCGTTTCGGAGCCGAAAGCCTTACCCGGGATCCTTCTCAATATGGCCTGTCTTTAACGCTTGGCGGCGGTGATATTACGCTGTTGGAGCTTTCAACCGCATATGCCGTGCTGGCTAATGGCGGAAGCTATGTGCCTACGACTTCCATTCGTTGTGTGCTGGATAACGAAGGGCATATCATCTACGAATATCGCAGCGACTGCCCCGGTGGTGAACCTACCGAAAACACTGTTTATGCCGATGGCTATGGGACACAGGTGCTTGATCCGCGCATTGCCTACTTGATCAGCGATATTCTAGCGGATGAACAGGCGCGCCAACCGGCGATGGGTTTCCACAGCGCCCTATTCACCGGTGATATTGGCGCTTCGGTGAAAACGGGCACAACCGACGATTTCCGCGATAACTGGACGCTTGGCTATACGCGCAATGTGGTTGTAGGTGTATGGGTCGGTAACAGCGATGGCTCACCGATGAGCAACGTTAGTGGCTTAACCGGCGCTGCGCCGATCTGGAACTCGATCATGAGCGGTCTGCATAACAATCAGGAAATGTTGGCCGAGCTGGCAGTTGATGGGCAGTTACTGCCTAATCGTATGGATCCTCCCGGCGGCATGCAGTTACGTGGCATTTGTGCCATTGGCGCGCTGCGTGAACCCGCATTGGACTGCGGCGGCCAAACTTCAGAATGGATGCTAGATACTCCCGCAGGCCTATTCGATGGCGGTGGCATTTATTATCCCGCCGCGCCCGTTCCTACTCCTGAACAGCAGCCCGCATCCGGAGTCTGGCTGCGTGAAGTCGAACCTGACATTTACCGGGTATTGGTACACCC
>CAZBPB010000239.1:0-6344 GCA_964493565.1 uncultured Pleurocapsa sp.
CTCGGTGGATTCGCTGCGCTGGTACAAAGATCGCTTTCTCAATGAAGCAGACTTAAAAACACAGGCACGGAAAATTGGGGACAGCCTGCGCGAGGCCGGTGGCGCGACCAAAGCGGCTGATTTGATTGAGGAGATGTTGAACCGGTAAACGCAGATTTTCTGTAGACCAAAAGATACATAACTAAAGAAAACAAGCATATAATCTTGTTGGTCACTTATTTTGTTACCCTTGTCCGGGGGAAATGGAGAACTTATGTCTGCTCAAAGTCCTGCGCACCGCCCAATTGGCGTCACCATTCTGGCGGGATTGGCGGCTCTTGCCGCGATTCTGGCGGCTGTTCACATGCTTCAATTCGTCGGAATCATCCCGTTCTTCATCGGCGAAGTGGCCGTTCGCGGCTTTAATATCTGGTACGCCATCATGTGGGGATTGATGGTGTGGGTTTACGTCTGGCTGGTACAAATGCTGTGGCAGGTTAATCCTTCGGCGTGGTTATTTCTGGTGGTGATCACCATTTTTAACCTGACGCTGGACTTTGTGGCGCTGATTGGCTCTACCACTGTGAGCGATATATCTGCCAGCCTAATCGTGAACGCGATAATCCTTGGATACTGTATGCTGCCGGGCGTTCGCGGCGCCTTCATGCAGCGCTAGAACGGCGCAGGTTTTCATAGTTACAAACAAAAACAGGGATCGCCATTTGGTAATCCCTGTTTTTTTATGTCCCTGACCGCGCCTGTTAAGCGACGATAGATTCTTGTTCGGGCTTTTCTTGCCTGCCAACCAGATCGTCCAGACCGTAGGCTTTTTCGGCTTCGCGGCGGAACTGCTTGGTATACAGGCTGTAATAATGCCCGCGTTTCTTCATCAACTCAGCGTGACTGCCCTGTTCAGAAATACCGCCATTTTCGATGACGAGAATACGGTCTGCGCGGCGAATGGTACTGAGGCGATGGGCGATAATGAAGCTGGTGCGCCCCATCATCAATTCTTCCATGCCCTTCTGGATCAGCGCCTCGGTCAGTGTATCTACCGAGCTAGTGGCCTCGTCCATGATGAACACTTCAGGATTCGCCAATACCGCACGAGCAAGGCTGATCAACTGCTTCTGACCGGTCGAGAGTAAGTTACCACCCTCGCCAACTTCTTCATCATAGCCGTTTGGCAGGGTGACAATGAAGTCGTGGGCACCCGCCAGCTTTGAGGCAGCTTCCACCTGTTCGTCGGACGCCTCGAGATTGCCATAACGGATGTTGTCGCGGATTTTACCGCTAAAGAGATGCGGCGTTTGCAACACCATACCCACGCGAGACTGTATCGCGCGCATGGGCATGTCGGTGTAGTCTTTGCCGTCAATCAAGATCCGTCCACCGGTCGGCTCATAGAAGCGGCAAATCAGATTGACAATAGTGGATTTGCCTGCGCCGGTTGGCCCGACCAGTGCGATAGTTTCACCCGCGCTCACGACCAAGTTCAGATCGCTGAACACCTTCGACTCTTCATCATAGCCAAAATCCACGTGATCGAACACGATATCGCCCTTGATGGTGCCGGGGTCTTGAACGCCGGGCTTATCAAAGACATCTGGCTTCGCATCGCTAAGCGAGAATACACGCTCGGCACTGGCGATAGCATGCTGCATGGAGGCGAACACCCTCGCCAAATCCTGTATCGGCCACAGCATGAAAGTGATATAGCCGATGAAGGCTTGAATACCGCCGATGGTCATCGCGCCATTTTCGACTTGAATACCCCCGAAGAAGATCACCGAGCCGATAGCAACAGCCGAGATGATCTGAACGACGGGCAGGAACAACGCCGATAACCATGCGGCTTTGAAGGCTGCGCGATAGTAGTTGTTGGTCAGATTGCCGAACTCATCCAGATTACGCTGTTCACGACCCAGGGCTTTGACCACACGGACACCGGTGATATTTTCGTTATAGGTGCCAGTGATCTTCGAGTTCACACGGCGAGTTTCACGATATTCACGCAGGATGCGCGCCTCAAACCAGATGGCGACACGGATCAATACCGGCACTAAAAGCAGCACAATGAGGGCAAGCTGCCAGTTGATCAGGAACATAAAGAAGAGGGCGGTGATGATGTTCATGGTTGCCCAGGTGATGTCCAACATGCCCCACGTGACCAGATCAGCGATACGCTCGGTATCCGAGGTGAGGCGAGACATGATCCAGCCCACCGGGGTCTTGCTGTAATAGGAAAGCGAAAGTTCCTGCAAATGGTCGAACATCGAGCGGCGCATGTCGTATTGAACGCGATGACCAAGCACGCCACACAGGTAAATAAAGATGCAAACGCCGATGACCAGCAAGCCCAAAGCGACAAGGTAGGTAACAGCGATTGGCACTAACGCCTCAGCATTGCGCGGGACAATGGCTGTATCAATAATCTGCTTGGTCAGGTAGGTGAAGAAGGCGTCCAAAGCAGACACGAACCCCACTGCCACCAGAAAACCAGCAACCCATTTCCAATGCGGGCGAAGTTGTTTTAAGATGCGAACGAGGACGTGCCCACTCATGCTGGACGCAAATTCTTCTTCCTCGAAGCCCATATAAGACTCAGACACCGCTTAATTCCTTTTCCAATTCATCTTCGATACGCGCTTGCACATCGTAGATTTGCCGATAAATGCCCGGTTGTTCAACTAACTCTTCATGCGTGCCGCGCTGCACGATGCGCCCTTTATCCATGACGAGAATGAGGTCAGCAATCATCACCGTTTGAATACGATGCGCGATCACGAATGTGGTACGCGCTTCCATCAGATTTTCTAGCGCCGCGCGTATTTCGGCTTCGGTTTCGGTGTCCACCGAAGAGGTGGCATCGTCTAAAAGTAAAATGCGCGGATTCTTCAAGATTGTGCGGGCAATGACCACACGCTGTTTCTGACCGCCGGATAAGGTCACACCGCGCTCGCCCACGATAGTGTTATAGCCTTCAGGGAAGGACAAAATCACATCATGAACGGCTGCCGCTTTTGCGGCGGCAATTACTTCTTCCTCGGTCACATCACGGTCTACGCCATACGCGATATTCTCACGAATGGAGCGCGAGAACAGAAATGGTTCCTGTTCAACAATGCCGATGCTGCGGCGCAGATACTCGCGGGTGTAGTCGCTCAGTTCAACGCCATCCAGCAAAATATGACCGTCGGTGTAATCATAGAAACGCGGGAGCAGACTCACCAGCGTAGTCTTGCCAGAGCCGGTTGATCCTAACAGCGCCACAATCTGCCCGGGTTTTACCTTGAAGCTAATCTCCCGCAATACCGGAACTTCCGGTTCGTACTCAAAACTCACGTTGTTAAATTCAACCTCGCCCTTCAGCAGGGTATCCGGTTGATATACACCTTCCGTCAACGGCTCTTGATCTTCCTTAACCAGTTCAGCAATACGGTCGAAAGATACCAGACCGGTTGAAGCATTTACGATGATGCGACCGAGGCCTCGCATTGGATGGATAATCCAGACAACCATGCCAACGTAAGCGAGATAATCACCCAGAGTAATCTGACCGTTTATCGCCATAATCGCGCCGACAACGTAGCCGACCAGCATTTGTACCGAAGCCAGAACGTCGGTCGCAGGCCAGTAAATGGAGTGCATGCGCGTAAGCTTTGTGCCTTTTGAATAACGCCCAAAATTGGCAACTTCAAACTTGTCACTCTCATAAGGCTGGCGGGCAAAGGCTTTGACCACGCGGACACCGGAAAGATTCTCTTGAAGCACCGTTGAGAGTTTCGCGTCTGCTTCTTGATACTCGTCGTATGCTTTTGACACGCGCCGGAAAAAGAACAGCGAGATGACGGCGATAATCGGGACAACCAGTACCGTAACTACGGCAAGCTGAACATTGATGGTCAGCAAGGCGATGAAGTTCACGGTGAAAAGCAGAATAACCCGCCCAAATTCAATCACCTGTTCAGAGTAGAAACGCTGAATTGCGCTGATATCACTGGTCACGCGCTGAATAAGGTCACCGGTTTGCGATTTGTCGTGGAAGGTGAAATTCAGGCGCTGCAAATGGTCAAACATGAAATTACGCAAACGCCGGGTTACGCCTTCCGCCGTTGCCGCAGCATAACGCCCGCTGAGGAAGGTAAATGAGCCTTCGATCAGCGCAAGGCCAACAAACGACAGGGCGATAAGGGCAACCGCCCCGATAAAATTGCCGCCCTGCCCCAGAACATCGTCCACAAAATAAGCCAGCAGCAAAAATGATGTCGTCTTGGCAATTGCGGCCAATGTAAGGAAGGCCATCGCCGCCAGATATCGAAGCCGGAATCCGGTCATCAACGTCCACAAACCGCTGGAGCGGTTGGCAACAATTTTTGTCCTCAATTCCAGATAGTTGATTTCAGACACCTGATTCTCCTGACATACAAAAGCGGCGTGATCACTGCTTGACGCCGCTATCACAGATTATACCCCACTTACACCATCGTCAAGGGGTCAAAATTGAAATATAAGGATTTATTGCGGCTCTTAACGGTTCAAGAAAGCTCACATTTAAATCTTCATGAATGATTGTACTGCACACACGGCAGAATGCGGCTATAGTTGGTATTAAGTTTGGATAGCGCACGGAGATCACCATGCTGTATCGCATTTTAAAGCTGCTCATCGTTCTTGTCGCTGCAATTGTTCCCTTCGCAACTATTACGGCTCAAGGCAGCAGTGTGTTCAATGGCTCTATCACGAACACTGAGTTTGCCGTTCCTATTGACCTTCCCACGATTAGCGAAGGTTCCAGTATCACAGTAGATGCACAGGCCGTTAGCGGGAATCTTGATCTGGTCGTTCTGTTGATATATGAAAATGGCATTTACGCAGCTCAGAGTGACGACAGAGCACCGGGGAATCCGAATCCATATCTGACTTACGAGAGCGCGCCGGGTGGAAATTACAGAGTTATTGTAACCCGTTATGGTTTGGAGCAGGGCGAATCTACGGGCGACTTCGTGGTGACGGTGGATATTAAAGCGGGCGGGCCGGTGGTTTTAACAACCATCACGCCGGAAACGCTGGTGGACTGGGAAGCAGGCGGTTATCCCGCTAACGCCCCCGCGCCGATGGCTGAGTGGACTGTGCTGGCGTATTACGGCGCAGACAACAATCTTGAATCCGGCATTATGTATGACATGGATGAATTTGAACGCGCCGGTGGCAGCACGGAAACGGTACGCATTGTCACATTGCTGGATCGGGCGGACGGATACGATTCTTCCAACGGCAACTGGACGGACGCTCGTTTATACGAGGTTGCCGCAGATAAATCTAACGATGTCACCACAACTTACCCGCCCACGCTGGACTCTGACCCACTGGCATATCTCGGCGAAATTGATATGGGTAGTGAGGTTGAGTTCTTGAATTTCTTAGTGTGGGGCATGGCGATGTATCCCGCCGAACGCTACGCTATTTCTCTTAATAATCATGGCGGCGCGTGGGCTGGAACCGTATGGGATGATTCTTCGGCTGATCATAATAACCTGACGGTGCCAGAAATGGCTTCTGTATTCAGCCGGGCATTGCAAGAAGTTGGGCGAAGCCGGTTTGACCTATTGATCAACGATTCTTGCTTGATGAGCAGCATGGAAAACTTCGCGGGTATCGCCCCGTATTTTAATTATGCATTCAGCTCGCCGGAAATTATGAACAATCCCGGTTTCAACATGACCACCTTCATAGAATCGTTGAATCGGCAGCCAGATATTGAAATCCCTGAATTGGGGCGCATTCTGGCAGAGCGTTATATGCAAGATATGAACACCAGCATGCCGGGCATGGCTACCTATATGGGCGTTGGCGTTACCGATCTGCGCGAATTCCCCACACTGATTAACGCCCTCAATGCATTCACCGATCTGATAGACCTGAAGCCAGAGACTTATACGGCTTTACTTGGCCGCGCACGCGCTAACACGTACACCTACTCCACGTGGTCAGGCCTCTACGAAAATGTAGACATTGGCGATTTTATGGATCGTGTGGCTGCTGCCGCAACTGACACTGAACTGCGCGTAGCAGCACAAAATGTGCTGGATTCGCTGGATGCGGCACTGGTTTACAGCACTGCCGGCGATTTGCTGACGCAGGAAACCAGTTTCTATAACATATTCTTCCCGCAGGCAAGCGAGAGCTTCAACCCACGTTATCTACAACAGTCGCCGCTGTCCGGTTGGGGAGACATGCTGCGTGTATATTTCGGCAGCCTGAACAGTGAAGATGCTACCTTTGGCGCTGACGTGCTCAATACTGTGCCGCAAGTGAATATCGCCAACCTGTTCCCATCGGTCACTAGCATACAAGCGCCGGTC
>CAZBPB010000240.1:0-6329 GCA_964493565.1 uncultured Pleurocapsa sp.
GGTTGATCTCTGGCAAGATCAGGCGCTCGAAAGCTACTTCTACCGCGTTCGGGCTGCCCGGTGTTGAAAAGACCAGCGTACTTTGAAACACGCCCGCCGTCGCCCGCGAAAGCATCGCCGCCGCGCCAACTTCGTTGAAGCTGAGCATGCGGAACAATTCCCCAAAGCCGGGCAGCGTTTTTTCCAGCATACGGCTGATCACATCATAGGTGGTATCACGCGGGCTGATGCCTGTGCCGCCGTTGAACAGGATCAGGCGCACATCTGGCATGGCGGCCAGTTCGCGCAGTGCCGCTTCTACCTGATCCGGCTCATCCTTGATCAGGCGGTAAGCCGCAATCACATGTCCCAGTTCGTCGCAGCGATGCTTCAGATAATGATAGTTGGTATCGGTTTCCGGTGTGCGGCTGTCGCTCACCGTAACAATTGCCAGCGAGACCGGCGCGTTTCCGGCAAGACGCCGATGTTCAGAACTACCCATAATTAGCGGCCACTTGAGGTTGAAGGGCTGGATTTGGTTTCAACACGCGGAGCTTCGCGGGTGACGCGCAGCCCGGCTTTGCCGTTTTCACGCGCATCTGGCTCGGCTTCTGCCGGGGTTTCTTCAACTTCCGACACTACGATCATATGCAGTTTACGAATACGACGATTTTCGACGGCTTCAACCGTGATCTTAATGTGATGTTCCGGCACATCCAGCGCTTCGCCAACGTCTGGCACGCGACCTAGCGCCGAATACACATAACCGCCAATCGAGTCGTTGTCTTCAGAGGGCAGATCAATCTCCAGCAATTCGTTCAGGTCTTCGATGTTCATGCCACCGTCAACCAGGTATTCCTGTTCGCTGAGTTTCAGGTATTCGGCTTCTTCGTTTACGTCGTACTCGTCTTTGATATCGCCGACGATTTCTTCCAACAGGTCTTCAATAGTCACCAGCCCCGCCGTACCGCCGTATTCATCCACGACAATTGCAAGGTGCGATTTTGCTGCCTGCATTTCGCGGAACAGCATGTCTGCGCGCTTGGTTTCCGGCACGAAATAGGCAGGGCGCATCAATGAACGTATTGTGGTTTGCTCAAACTGCCCGCGCTGCCATGCGGTAAGAATATCTTTGGCATAAAGCACGCCTTTGATGTCATCAATTGTGTCATCGTAGATCGGAATGCGTGAATGACCGGATTCGACAATCTCTTGCAACGCTTCGTGCACAGCGCCGTTCAGCTCAATGCCAACAATATCCGGGCGGGGCACCATCACTTCACGCGCCAGTGTTTCACCAAATTGCAGCACCGAATAGATCATCTCTTTTTCTTCATCTTCGATAGCGCCGGTCTTTTCGCCAACATCTACCAGCGTCATGATCTCTTCTTCGGTCACAGCTTTTTCGATTTGTTCAGAGCCGCTGATGCGCGTGAGGAGTTTGCTAATCTGCATCATGATAAAGACCAGCGGGCTAAAAATAACCACCAGCACGCGGGCAACGCTGGCAACGGCATTCAGCGCCTGATCGGCATATACCTGACCGTAGGAAGAAGGCACCAGATCGCCAAATATATAGGTAATCACAGCCAATGGTAGCAAGACGGCAGTGTATACCAGAATCCGGGTGGTGTTCGGGGCATCGGCATACCAGGTAAAAACAATCGGATCGGCGATATTGATCACCGCAACCGCCACGATGGCAAAACGCGCCAGCATCAACACAAGCTGGGTGGTGATATACAGGTGAGGCAAATCTTCGGACAGCTTCAGGGCGCGCCGCGCTTTTTTGTCGCCAGCCTCGCTGCGTTCAGCCAGTGGTTTGCGGCGGTAGTTGGTCAGCACTGCATAGGAAAATTCCATCCATGCATTTATTGCGAGTAAAGCGAGGAGGGCAACGATGCTGGCTATACTGGACTCGTCCAAGTGTTCCTTTCCTTACTGAGCGGACGAAAATTAGGAATATAAAACCGGGCAGCGCGTTTTCAAGACTCGACGCGGCGCCCGGTATCTGCGCTCAGACATGCTCCCACGACCAGTTGATCGGCGTTGAGGAGGCTGCTCTGATGATTCGTTTATCACTTGCGGTTTTTACACATTCTCGTAACAGATGAAAATCATTGTAACATAATGAATTTCACGCCTGCAAGACGCGTTCCCTTAGCATAAGCATTTCCCATGGTTTTGAAACCCGAATTTAAGGCAGCACTAGCTTCGATCATCCGGCCTATTTATGCGTCTAACCTTCCCGACAGCCTTGACGCTATGCGCGGATGGTTGGGCAAACTAACGCTTTTGAAACCAACTTACCCGATCATCGCGGTGACTGGCTCTGTTGGAAAAGGAAGCACCGCTCTCGCCTTAGCCCGTCACTTCTCGCACTATGGCTGGCGTATCGGACTGTACACCAGCCCGCATCTGCACAGCTTTCGCGAGCGGTTTCAAATTGACGGAGAGATGATTTCTCAGGAAGCGTTCGTTAGTCATGCCGAAAAAGTGCTTGCCATCACACAGGATGACATCCTAAAACCAAGCACATTTGAAACTGCCACCTTGATTGCTTTCGACTGGTTCGCGGCGAAGAAAATTGACCTTGCAGTGTGCGAAATCGGTATGGGTGGTCGGTTTGATGCAGTGAACGCCATCCCTAACCAACTGGCGATATTTACCCCTGTAGAGTTGGAACATGCTTCGGCATTGGGTGGCTCGCTGGAAACGATTGCATGGCACAAAGTGGGCATCCTGCACTCTAAAAGCGTGGGCATCAGCCTGCCCCAACTGCCCGCTGTTCGGGCAGTATTCGAGCGTGAAGCAGCGTCGTTGAATGCCAGCATTATGCGCGCGAATAACGACTCCAGTTTACTGAAACAGGCCGCAAACATAATTAAAACGCGACTGCCAGTTGAAGGCGCTGCGGGTAAAGAAGGTCAATGGGACTCGCAACTACCCGGACGGCTGGAGGTTATTCGCTCAGCCGAACGCACTTACATCGTTGACGGCGCGCATACCGCCTCAAGCGCTGCGCGGCTTCGGGCGAATCTGGATACCTTCGCGCCACAGCCCATCCTGTTGATTGCGGCGCTGTTACGCGATAAGCCCGCCGCCAAAATCCTCAGCCCGTTCGATGCACCGCAGTTTCATGTTGTGATTGCGTCGCTGCCCGGCCATCGCGGGGGGAAAGCAGACGATGTGCTCAATCAATGGCGGCCACGCTATGCCAGAACAGAAATTGCAGAAAGTATCGAAACGGCGCTTGAGATGGCGGCGCTTGCTTCTGAACGCCTTATTGTTTTTTGCGGCTCTCTGCGCACAGCAGCGATTGCCCGTGAACTGTTGGGGCAGCTTACGGCGGCGGCGCTCATCGAAAGCCGCTTCACCCGCGATTTATTCGAAAATGATGATTATCCGGGCAAAATTCGCTAGGCAAATCGTAACAATTCTCACCGTTCTTTTGGTTTTGAGCTAAATATAAATGTTAGAATGAGGAATATTACAATTTTCGATTCGAATGAGTTTTGTAGGAGGAAGTAATGGGGAAAACCAAAATCCTTTTGGTTGAAGACGATCCCAACATCAATAGGCTTATCGGCGATTACATGTCAGCGCATAATTTTGAGGTTATCGGATTTACGGATGGCCCCGAGGCACTGGAATACGTTGGACAACGCGGCTTGCCACACATCGCCTTAATTGACCTGACTCTCCCTACAATGCACGGTTTTGATGTGAGCAACCGCCTGAAGGCGATGGCGGATGTGCCGATTATTTTCATCACCGCGACCAGCGATACTGATACCATTGTGACCGGCCTTAAAAAATATGCTGAAGATTTCATCGTAAAACCATTTGAACTTCGGGAATTGGAAGCGCGTATTCAAGTTGTGCTGGCGCGTATGCCCAGCCTTGACTATGCCAATGAACCTATCATTCGCGTAGACGATCATTTAAGTATTGACTTTGCTCATAACCGGATCACGCTGAGCGGGCAAACCGCCAGCTTAACCCCGACTGAATCGGTTCTCCTACACGTTTTACTGAGAAATGCCGCGCGTGTCGTGGAAAATCGCTTGCTCATCGCGAGGGTATGGCCTGATGAAGTGGTGTATGAAGATACCCTGCGAGTACACATGCACCGTTTGCGTAGAAAGCTAGAGGCTGATTCGCATCATCCCCATTATGTTCGCACCGAGCGCGGGATCGGTTACATTTTCACCGTACGCCCGCAAGACGCGATTGAGCCGGATGTGGAAGAAGCTTCCCGGGAAAGCGTCTAATTCGCAGTGATAACCGCAGCACCGGAAAAACCAGGAGAGATCGCCTTTCAGGTGATCCACACATTGGTGGATACACTTGCTGGCAAAGCCGGTATTCAAGCGGCACTGTTTGAAGCTGACCCGCTCAGTGAGAAGGATTTTTTTCTACTTTATGCGACCGCCGATTTTCCGGATGAGGATGTCGGCACGACAGCCCGGCAGCTCAAAAATATCACCTTCACAAGCGATCAGCCCGTTGACATCCGCGGGCTGATCGCTATCTCGCCGCCTTTTCATTCAATGCAGGCAGTGCCACTCGACAGCGAAACCATGCTGCATGGCGTTCTGGTTGTGATCAGCGAGGATATTTGCGATCCTGATATCTGCAATGAGATAGCATCCGAACTCGCGTTGTTAACCATGGCGCTGGAAAACCGCCAGCTTCGTAAAACCTATGCCATCAACCGGGCGGCAGCGCAAGCCATTCTGAACACAGCAGAGTCAGCGACAGAACTGCCTCCGGCCCAAAAAATTGTGGAGATGCTGCGCGATTATATGTTTTCACCCGCGATTTCGGGCTGCGCCATTATGCTGTACGGGCCGCGGGATGAAGCTGAACCTGATGCGCCCTACGGGTATCTGGAGATTAGCGGCGTTTGGACGCGAAAGCGTGGTTCCGGCGGGGGCATTGGTATCCGGCTGGGCATTGAAGATTATCATAAACGACTGGCAATGCTTGAGCGCCGTAGATTCTATGTATTTCAAGAAGTTAATGACCGTGTACGCCAGATATTTGATCCGCTGGTACGCGGCCTACTGCGCGCCGCAGATATTCAATCTATGCTGATCATCAGCCTGCAAGCGGCTAATGTGCCTTTGGGGGTGCTTATCCTCACCTCTCACCAGCCAAATTATTTCACCGCTTACGAAGTGTATGGCTACCGGGTGGCAGCAGAATATCTGGCCTTGAACACATTCGCCAGCAATATGGCACAGCAGCGTGACCGCGTGCAGCAGATACGCGGGGCAATGCTGGACGCAGTGAGCGACGGCATTTTGCTGGTGCAGCCCGGCGCTCAGGGCGGACGGGTGATCAGCAGCAATGCTGTTTTTACTAAATTGTTTGATCTCTCTGAAGCCAGGCTGCGCGGAAAAACGGTTGATGAGGCGCTGGCGCAAATGACCTTGCCGGAAGATGTACGCACTGCTCTTACCCTGCAATGGGTAAAAATGCCAGTTCGTTCCAGCGACACCCGACGTGGTGAGTTTCGAGTTGTTCATAGCAGCGGGCATACGCTGGAAATCCTATGGACAAGTGCGCCAGTGTATCAGGATGGTCAGGTTATGGGGCGTGTATATGCCTTTCACGACGCAACGGCAGATCGCACCTCTGCCCGCCTGCGCGCCGAATTTCTATCACGCATTTCACATGAGCTGCGTACCCCGCTGACATCCATTCAAGGTTTTGCCGAGTTCATCCTTGAGGTGGAGGGAAATGGCCTATCGCCAAAGGCACGCGAATACACGCAAATCATCTTAAGCAGCGCCAAACATCTGAAGACCATCATCAGCGACATTATTGACATCACCCGTCTAGATGCCGGACACATACAGCTTACCCGCGAAATTAGCAACCCTGCAGACATCATCAAAGAAATAGCAACCAGCCTGGAACCGCAGTACCGCAAACGCAGCCAACGCATGATTTTGAAGCTGGATGAGCGGCTGACTCCGGTCAATATTGACCGGACGCGTATTAAACAAGTGTTGAGCAACCTGATTTCGAATGCGATCAAATATGCGCCGGAGAACACGGAAGTCCAAATTCACGCGAACTATGTGACACATCTGGACGAGCTGCCGGAAGGCGCTCCCTCAAATCTTGTGCTGCCCGCTATTCTGGTCGCGATTTACGATGAGGGCAGCGGGGTAAGCAGTGAAGATGCCGAACGGGTATTCATGCCCTTTTTCCGCACTGAACAGGCGCGGCGAGATCGCATTGAAGGGGTGGGCTTAGGCTTAACGGTCGTTCGCAGCCTCGTCGAGGTACATCAAGGGAAAATTTGGCTGACGCCCTGCCCGCCGGCATCCGGGGGT
>CAZBPB010000241.1:0-3801 GCA_964493565.1 uncultured Pleurocapsa sp.
TGATTTGTTCATACAGCCGGGTTCATTTAGTGAGAAGGTCATAAAATGAAACGCCCATAAACGATCAATGTGTTCCCCGGCGAGAGGGAGATATGAGCGAGGCTTTGATCTGGGTAAGCGAATAATTCGTTCAAATAAGTACCGGACACGTGTAAAGATTTTGAAAGGCATCAAAAAGGCACAAGCGAAGCATTGGTCGCTTGTGCCTAATTCGGGTCAGTGGACTCACGTTACTTACTATGGAGTTACGCTATTCACCCACCCGGATCAGCGCTTCAGCTATATTTCCGCCACCCGGCGCGTTCAACAAGCAGTAGCTTTCCGGCTGTTGAACTCTAAGCTATGAGTCATAAACAAAGCGCAAGCCATAGATGAAACCGGGAACGGCACTAGATGTGTGTGTCGCGTCTTCGATTATCCGATATTCAGAGCGCAGTCCGTCGTAATCTCGACTTTGCATGGTTGTGAATAGTTGCTCACTTAGTACCACATCATCCCCAATATCGCCCGCAGATATAAACAGGCTAACCGGAAGCTCGGAGTGTTGAGCGGCAAAGTCTTCTTCCATCATCATGACCTCATTTGACGTCAAGTCAGGACCCGCCGCTATGTAGCGACTAAACAAGTTTGGTTGGCTAAAAAGGCTGTATAACACAAAGTTTCCACCTAACGAAGGCCCCATGAGAGTACGGTCGCTAGGGTTTGTCTGATAACGCTCATCAACAAAAGGAATAAGCTCGTCCGCAATGAATCCCAGAAATTCATCTGGACTCTGTCCCAACTCGCCCATGATGCGTTCACCTGGATTTCCGGGATAGCCGATTCCGACTATGATAAGCGATGGTAGTTCTCCAAAAATATTCTGAACACGCATGAAATTGGAAATGGCTCCGAAATGGAAATTTCCATAAAGAAGATAAACAACCGGGTATTCCTGGTCTGGATCGCTCCCGTAATCTGCAGGAAGCGCAACCATGATGTCATATTCCCGCCCATTGGTGGAAGTCAAGGGGATAGATTCCGTGTTTGGGATGGTAACAGGCGGGTACGTATCGGGCTGGCTGTCTTGAGACTCGGCAAGCCATTGCGGGAGGATGGTCAGTAGCAAGACAAACATCGAAAGAACAGTTCTGCGGAACATTGGATTTTTCTCCTTCATCTACCGGCTGTTTGCGTTTGTCTGAGGATTGTTTTCCCCACAGGCGATCTGCCTAACTGCACTCTAAACTGAAACGTGGCGCGTTGTCAGCATGATCGAAGGAGGGAATTTGGAGGGAATTGCAGTTTTGCCCATCCATACATACTAAAATGATATGTGTTGGGCTTAAACGCAGTAGGAGCGGAGATGGACGCCTACGTGAACAGAACGATCAAGGGATACGAACTGCGCCAGTGTGTCGGTGCAGGAAGTTCGGGGATCGTCTATCGTGCTTATCAGTCATCGGTTGGGCGTGAAGTTGCCATCAAGATCATCCAGCCGCAGTTTGCCAGTCAGCCGGAGTTTGTGCGCCGTTTTGAAGTAGAAGCACAGTTGGTTGCGCGTCTGGAGCATCCGCACATCGTGCCGCTGTTTGATTACTGGCGCGATCCCGAAGGCGCCTATCTGGTGATGCGCTGGCTGCCCGGCAATCTTCGGGTTGCGATAGCGCGCGGTATTTGGTCGCCTCCCTCCGCAGCACGGTTGCTAGATCAGATTTCATCGGCGCTGACCGTTGCCCATCGCGAAAATGTGATTCATCGGGACATAAAGCCAGATAATATTCTTTTAGATGAAGATAAAAACGCTTACCTGGCGGATTTCAGCATTGCCAAAGACTTAAGCTTGCGCGACCCTTCTTACAAACTTTCCGCCTCGCCCGCGTATGTTTCGCCGGAACAAATCAAAAATGAGCCGCTTACCGCGCGCACGGATATTTACAGCCTTGGCTATGTGATCTACGAAATGCTAACCGGTGAACGCGCTTTTCCCGATGCATCCACGCCCGATGAATACATCGATCGACATTTGCACACGCCGCTTCCTTTAGTAGGCCAGCACAGTTCGCAAATCCCCGGTGCCTTAGACGAGGTCTTGCAGACCGCAACTGCGAAAGACCCTACGCACCGCTATATCAATACGGCGCGCTTCGCTGCCGCTTTTCGAGCGGCACTACCAATTGCTGCATCGCGTACACAGGCACAGCCGCTGGTCGACCCACTCACTGAACGCGAACTGGATGTACTGCGCCTGATGGTGGATGGTGAAGATAATCGCGGAATTTCGAGCAAACTCTTTCTTTCGCCCACGACAGTGAAATGGTATGTCAGACAGATATACACCAAGTTGGATGCGCACAGTCGCTATCAGGCAGTAGAACGTGCCCGGCTAATGGGTCTGGTCGAACAGGCGGCTGTTTCGATTCCTTCTGCCGTTCTGATTCAAGAATCAAGTCCGCTAATGCGTTCCAATACAGAAACACCCGAGCCGGAACCAATTAATCCGTATAAAGGGTTACGTGCGTTTCAAGAACCTGATGCTTTGGATTTTTTCGGACGTGTTGCCTTTATTGAACAACTGCTCAACCACTTGTTGGATAGTGACGAAGGTGGCCGTTTTCTAGTACTGGTTGGCCCAAGCGGCAGCGGTAAATCCAGTGTGGTTAAAGCTGGATTAATCCCTGCGCTGCGCAAAGGGGCGCTGTCTGAAATACCGCACCCGTTTATTGCCGAAATGAATCCCGGCACCCAGCCACTTGACGAACTGGAAGCCGCGCTGCTGCGTATTTCTGTGAACCCAATTCCTGGTTTGATTGACCAACTGCGAGTAGATCGTCGGGGGCTGGTTCGCGCCGCGAGGCGTATTTTGCCTGCGGACCCCGGTTCCGAGATTATTCTGGTCGTCGATCAGTTTGAAGAACTGTTTACGCTGGTCGATGATGAAGAGTTGCGACAGCAATTTCTGGATCAACTGCTGTCAGCGGCATCTGATCCACAGGGCCGGGTGCGAGTTATTCTTAGCCTGCGTGCAGACTTTTATGACCGCCCTTTGCTGTATCCACGTTTTGCCGAGCTTGTTCGCAGCCACACTGAAATCATTTTACCGCTGAGTGACCGCGAAATGGAGCAGGCGATTACCGCCCCTGCCGAGCGAGTAGAGTTGCGGTTGGAAGCCGGGTTGTCTGCCACGATTATCAGGGATGTCGGTCAGCAGCCCGGGACGCTTCCTATGCTGCAATATGCGCTCACCGAACTTTTTGAACAGCGCGAAGGTGTCACGCTTACGCTGGATGCCTATCGTAATATGGGCGGTGTTCTAACTGCTGTCACCCGGCGCGCGGATGATATTTACGACCAGTTCGATCCGGCGTCTAAGCAGATGGCTAAGCAATTGTTTCTGCGCATGGTGACGCTTGGCGACGGTGCTGAAGATACGCGCCGTCGCGCATCACTCTCCGAATTAAACGGAGTCGGAGAGGAAGGGATGGTTGAAGATGTAGTCAATACCTTCGTTGAATACCGATTACTCACGCTTGATCGTGACTCGTTGACACACACACCGACTGTTGAGATTGCCCATGAGGCGCTGATTCGTGAATGGGGCAGGCTGCGCGAATGGCTGGCGGAGAGCCGGGAGGATATTCGAGTACAGCGCAGGCTCTCTTACATGGCCGATGAGTGGGGGCGCTCAGACAACGATGCGAGCTTTCTGGCACATGGTTCACAACTCATGCAGTTCGGGGGATGGGTTGTTGAGACTGAAATTGCGCTTTCTTCGCGTGAACGCGAATTTCTGGAAGCAAGCTTGGCGCAGCGTCAGCGTGA
>CAZBPB010000241.1:3811-5723 GCA_964493565.1 uncultured Pleurocapsa sp.
CGCGGAGATTTCTGCGCGGTCTCGTAGTCGTATTTGCACTAGCGGCAATCCTTGCAGTGGGACTTTCGCTTGTGGCATTAAGCGAACGCAACCGGGCGCAGATGGCACTTACTAGCAGCGAGCAGAATCTGTCAGTATCACGCGAACTGGCATTAGTAAATGGCGCCCAGGCCGCCCTTGCCAATGATGACCTCGATACCGCCCGCGCGCTCAGTCTGGAAGCCATCGAATTTCCTAACCCCTCTAACGCCACTTATCAGATTCTGGCGGATGCGGCTTACGCGCCGGGTACCATGCGCGTCTTGCACGATGATCAGTATAACTATGCGTGGGATGCCGCCGCCCTTTCGCCAGATGATCGTTATCTCATCACTGTGAGTTATTCGCAGCGTAATCCTGTTATCTGGGATCTGGCTACAGGAGAGGCTTTAGGCGATTTCCCCAACCAACATGAAGACGGCATAAGTCAAATTGCGTTTCGCCCCACCGCCTCAGCTAATGGCTGGCAGGTTTTGACCGCTTCCTGGGATGGCTCAATGATCTTGTGGGATTTTGAGCAGTTGCAACCGATACGCACTTTTACGGGACATACCGACGAAATCAGGGAAGTGGCTTTCAGTCCCGATGGGGAACGTATCGCCTCAGGTTCGGAGAGTGGTCAATTGCTCCTCTGGGATACTGACAGTGGCGACATCCTCCATACCCTTGAGGGGCATACCGGGCCAGTGATCGCTATAGATTTTAACGCTGATAGTACAACTTTCTTATCTGCATCTCCTGATGAGATGGTTGCCCTTTGGGATGTTGCGACGGGCCGGCAGATAGATCAGTTCCAGGTCGGACTGGATCCCAGTGGGATCGCGTTCAGTCCGGATGGGCGACGCTTCCTCGTCTCGGGTTATTATGCACACAGCATTGCCCTGTGGGATATTGAAGGTCGCCATGAAATCCGACGATTTAGCAACTTTGGCCCGACATACTCGCCCAGATTTAGCCAGGACGGGCAAACTGTTTTTGGCAGCACGGGGAATGCCATCACCTTCTGGGATATTGAGACGAACGCCCTTTTGAGAGTCCTGACCGGGCATATCGTGATGTCGCCTTTCTTCGCATTTTCAGATGAGTCCAGACTCGTCAGTTATTCATACGACACCACCATACGGTTGTGGGATTTGCGCGATGGGACAGAGATTACGCGCAGTCGTTTCCCGCGTTGGGGCAACGATGGTGATATCAGCCCGGATGAGCAAACCTTTGTTGTAGCATCCGGTAGGGGTGTTGAATTTCCGCTTCCAGGTCTGGTCATCCTCTTTGATGCCAGCACAGGCGAGGAAATCCGCCGATTCGGTGACAATGGGATAGCACATAGCGGAGATACATTCAGTGTGCGTTTCAGTCCGAATGGGCAGACGATTCTCTCCTCCGACTGGACCGGAGAGATCAAACTATGGAATGTTAACGACGGTGCGCTGCTGCACAGCTATCCTGGTCTATCCTCCCCTGTATACAGCGTTGAATTTGCACCTGATGGAATGACGTTCATCGCTGCAACCTATGAAGGAGACGTAGTACAGGGCGATGTCAACAGCGGTGAAATCGTTCGACGCTATTCTTTTGGCGTTCCGGTGGCGCAGGCGATCTTTAGCCCGGACGGGCAGCGGTTTCTGGCATGTCTGGTCGATGAGGCATCCAGCGTAGTATTGGTCGATTATAATACTGGCGAAACACTATTGACCTTCACCGGACAAATACGGCCGTGTGAAGCACTAGCATTTTCCCCTGATGGCGTAAGCGCTGTCTCCGGACATGGGGATGGGAGTATCTATCTCTGGGATTTGACTGATGGGGATCTCATTCGACGATTTACCGGTGAACAGGGAGTTATCAGCGACCTGATGTTCAGTCCAGATGG
>CAZBPB010000241.1:5733-6325 GCA_964493565.1 uncultured Pleurocapsa sp.
CTTACCTCGAACGGTCGAGTGCTGTTGTCCGTTTCGGCCGATGGAACGGCACTACTCTCGCGCGTAGACACACATGACGAACTTATAGACTGGGTACACAACAACCGTTATGTGCCTGAACTCACCTGCGAACAACGCCAACTTTATCAAATCGAGCCGCTGTGTAACGCGCCGCGGGAATAAATAATGGCAGCACACGCTGGCATCAGGCATAAAAAAAGGTGCAAACGATGAATTCTTCGCTTGCACCCAGGACGGGGTCGACGGGTCTCGAACCCGCGATCTCTGCCTTGACAGGGCAGTATGTTAACCACTACACCACGACCCCTAACCCGATGAAGTATATAGGGCGCAATGCTGCCCTGTCAAGGCGAAATTTATGTGATTTGTGCCTGTTGTCGCAGCAGCAGCTTTTGTCGTCATCAACATTTATTGTTCTTCTGATAATCACGATTGCCAGCCCCTCATTCAATCCCATTCTCGCCTTCCCATGATCAATTACATCCAGAAGGTGACATCTATCACTTCTCTCGTTTAGCTGCGCGCTTTACCATCAGGTTATTGCAAATGCGTTGCAATAGCAGGAATGGTT
>CAZBPB010000242.1:0-1711 GCA_964493565.1 uncultured Pleurocapsa sp.
ATACTGCCGTTTTCATAATGCTGCTTTCGGTGGGCGTATGGGGCGCTTACAAAGTAGTGGATCATCGTTCATGGAAATGGGCGGCATTTTGCGGCTTGATGTTCGGGTTGGGCGCGCTCACCAAATCGTTGGTTATCGTCATGCTGCCGCTTTTCGCATTGTGGTGGTGGCGGCAAACCGGCTTCACAAATGCGTTGAAGTATACGCTTGTCATGGGACTAACCTTCGCCGCCGTGCTGCTGCCCTGGGTGATCCGCAACACGCAGTTGCATGGCACGCTTACCTTTGTTAGCACCAATGATGGCAGCAATTTATATCAGGGCAATAATCCCTGCGTCGCTGATTATTTCTTCAATGGCTGGGATGCTCAGTGGGTGAACTGCCTTGAGCCAACGCCCGAAGGATTGAGCGAAATTGAAGAATCAGCGTGGTTTCGTGATCAGGCTATCGCTTACCTTGTCAATAACCCCGGCGAAATTCCCCGCCTGATGCTGGCGAAGTTCATCACCCTCTGGAGTCCTGAACTCTTGCCACGCACAGTACCACCGGATGCCAACCTTGACGATCCAGCGGTTCTGCAATACGAGCAGCCCCTGTTTCAGATCGCGCGGGTGGTTCATCTATTGTATTTCACGCCGCTGCTCATTCTGGCAATATTCGGAATGTGGCGTGGATTTCGCGCTCATGAACTCACCGGCGTGTACGCCCCTCTGCTGATCGTGATCGTTGGTATCACCGCTGCCTATTTAATCTATCACCCGTCAACGCGCTACCGTTCACCCGCCGATCCGTTCGTGTTTGTACTTGCGGCTGTGGCGGCAGATTATTTGTGGGTGAAATGGCGAAAAATCACGCCAAGCCTTTCCTCTGGCTAGCCGATCTCAATAGTCACTTTTAGGAACAGGCTATGGCTATAACCGGTCGGTAAGATCGCGCGCTATAATGTCGTCAAGATCATATGTTTGCTTGAAAGTTGTGCTCTGCAAGGAGAAAATCATGGCAGCGCGTTCGACTGAAAAAGCCAAGACAAATACCGGGATTATCCCCAATATCGGTTTGAGCGATAAAGCGCGTCAAAACTCAATCAAGTTATTGACCACCAACCTCGCTAATACGTTTGTGTTGTACACCAAGACCCGTAAATATCACTGGAACGTGACCGGCATTAACTTCATGCAGCTGCATCAGCTGTTCGAATCGCAGTATGAACAGCTTGATGGCAGTATGGACGAACTTGCCGAGCGTATTCGTCAGTTAGGCGGCATCGCCCCCGGTACGCTGGCGGAAATGCAGGAATATGCGGTGCTGAAAGAACAGCCCGGCGTCAACCCTGACGAAAAGGGAATGATCACCGAGCTGCTGCACGACCATGAAACCGTCATTCAGGCGCTGCGTGAAGCGGCAGATGCGGTTGAAGAATTCGATGATATGGGCACCAACGATTTCTTCATCGGCCTGATGCAGGAACACGAAAAAATTGCGTGGTTCCTGCGCGCTCATCTCGGCTAGCAATACTGGAATCATCTCTCCCCCTACAGAACGAGCGTGAAGTTTCACGCTCGTTCTGTTTTTGAGAGTGGGGACTTTCGAGGATATTGCCTGATGATAACCTCACCCCTCATTCCCCTCTCCCCGTGCACGGAGAGGGGAAGAAAAATTGAAGAACAGGCGCAGCGCGCTGCGCCCCTGCGGACGGATTTGAGGGCGGAAA
>CAZBPB010000242.1:1721-6274 GCA_964493565.1 uncultured Pleurocapsa sp.
CACTCTCTTCTGTTTTTACATATCGCGCATACCCTCTGGAATTGGCTATACTCCGCACCATGAAAGTTCGATTGATTGCCATAGCCGTGCTTGTCTTTGCGCTTGCCGCATGTGAACCTGCCACACCTGTCAACGTTCCCACGTTGATGTCATTGCCCTCTGCAACCGCGACAACCGAAGTTCAGCCATCACCAACGCTCACAGAAGTGCAAAATACTGAAATTGCGCTGGTGGCAACACAGCCAGAAGAGACAGATGTGCCAACCGTTTCGGCGACGTCTCTGCCTCTGGCAACCGATACCGCAGTTCCCACGCAAACAACTGCAGCGCCGACCCGAATACCGTCGGAAACGCCTACGCTAATTCCCAGCTTAACCATTACCGATACCATCACTCCCACCCTGACAAATACCCCGCCGCCGACGCCGGATTTAGGCCCCTTTGCCGCATTGGCGCTGGCTGCCGCTAACGTCACGGTACTGCCGCTTGAAGAGCGCTACCCGCCACCGACATTGACTGCGCTGGCGCAGCTAAGCGAACAACTGCGACAGGCAACGCTGGCAGTCATGGCACCGCAGGTAGATCCTAACGCCACCGGATCGGTGTTAGGCGTGACCGTATTACCGGCAAACGGCACCCCGGCAAGCGCGGTAACTCCCGGCCCCTGCCCGACGCCTTTTACGGGGGGACTCGGCAGCATCCAACTGGAAGACCCGGCGCTTACCGCCCGTTTAGGCTGTCCGGTGGGTGGGCCAGTTTCGATCACCGCCGCTTACCAGCCTTTTGAACACGGCGCCATGATTTACGCGCAAGGAATCCCCGGAAGCATCTATGCTATAGGGGCGGATAGCCGCTATCGCCGTTTCGATGACACATGGGTTGAAGGTGTTGATCCTGAGAGCATGAGCATGATCCCGCCGCCGGATCGCTACGAGCCTATTCGCGGATTCGGTAAAGTTTGGCGCACAAACGCAGACGTACAATCTACTTTAGGCTGGGCTGTTGCTCCAGAAGCGGGACAATCCGCCAGCTTGCAGCAGTTCGACTTTGGACGGGCGATTTATCTTCCGGCACAAAATCAGACTTATCTGCTGGTCGAAGATACGCCGGGCGCGATAGATGGCATCTGGCGTGTATTTAACGTGGGGTTCTAAACAGTGCGCGCAATCACTCGCTTTTTGCTGCTCATCACGCTGCTGTTTATGGCGGGCGCAGCGCTGGCACAAAACCGGCTAATGCTGCCGTCAGAACTCTATATCCTGACTAACGAGGGTCGTATCGAGCGATACGGGCTGGGTTCGGTGGGCGCGCAGTCCGTTAGCCCATCAGACGAGTATGTGATTGATTTTGGTCTGGATGCTCTGGGCGAACGTATCGCCTACCGCACCGAACAGGGTATCACTGTTGCCGGGCTTTCTGGCGGTGAAGGGATTCAACTGGAGGGCGCATCTGCCGGCTTACCGCCTTACCGGGGCAATGGGGACACCATTGCATGGTCTCCTACCGGCGATGCGCTGGCGTATACTACTCTTGACGGCGCACGCGTGTATCTGGAAAGCGGCGGCACACCTGTATTCACCGATCTGACAGATGACACCTTTCAAAACCTGAGTTGGTCTCCGGCGGGCACCTATTTAGCTGCACAAACTCCGGAAAATGTTTGGTGGATTTACCGCCGCGATGGTGACACGCTGACTCTTGCCAGCATCATTGACTCTTCGGTAGGTACTGCCTGGGTTAGCAACAATGAAATCGTGTTCGCTCCTATGGATGGCGGCTTGAAGCTGATGAATCTGGATGCCGCCAATGCCCAGGCCACGCTGCTAGACGAAAACGATGCCTATCGCCTTCCATTCCTGACTTCATTTGACCAGCTCGTATTTTTTGGCAGGCCACGCAGCGCCAGTTATGATGAAGGCTACGGGCTGCTGCTGCGTTTATCGCGTGGCGCGCCACAGGTTGAAACCGTCGGTCAAAACCCGGTTCCGCTTTCAGGTTTACAGTGGGCGCCGGGCGGCACCGTAATGACTTTGCTGCAAGGTGGCGCGCTGGCCTTATTCGATCCGGTCAGCGGTAATGGATCGCCGCTGGCGGTAAACAATGTCGTGGCCTTCGATTGGGCGCCCATTCGCGTAATTCCCACGCCAGTACCACCGACAGCTATCATTCCAACGGCAACGCCTACAATACCCCCGCCAACGCCTGAGCCAACGTTATCGCCCCTGGGCTTTAACATTGAAACTGTCCCCGGTCTTACGCTTACCGAAGCCGGATTCTTCCTTGCGCCCGTCGGCGATATCACGCAGGTGTGGCAGCTTCCCGCCAACGGGCAGGGTGCATATCGCTTCACCGGTTCAGAGGCCGATGTTACTGAATTTGCCGCCGCGCCAGATAACAGCGGGGCAGCCTATGTGATCAATGGCGAACTCTGGTTCCAGCCCTTCACCAGTTCACGCCCGGTTATGCTTACAACGCTGAACGGCTTTGCTCCGATCACTGCATCCTTCAGCCCGGACGGCACGCGCATTGCCTATACCGATGAAACCGCCAATGGCGGGGGCATCTGGATCGCCTATCTTGACGGCACTCCGGCACAGCGCATTCTGCCCAATATTCCTGACAGTGAGGGTGACAGCGCCCGTCGCTACCGGCGACCCCAGTTTTCGCCGGACGGCACACGGCTACTGGTGGATGCTTATGCGCCCGACACTACTATCGCCACGATATTCGAATTGGAGAGTGGTGAGATCGTAGAAATTCCACCCGAAGAAAATGACCCCCGCATCATGACCTCGCGCTGGCTTCCCGATGGCCGTATCTTAATGTGGCGCGATGGCGCGATGATTGCGCCGGAAATTGATACCGGCCTGTATATTTTCGACAGTGTTCTGCCAGATACCACGCCTGTTGAATGGGTGCCTTTGCCGTCCGATGCGCTGGTGCGCGATGTACGACAGATCGTACCTGGCCAATATCGCACTCTGCTGAGTTCAGTCAATGATGCATTGATCCGTGTGGTAGATGTACGCGGTTTTGATGCTCAGTCTATCGCCGCGATTGACAATTTACAGGCACCCCGGCTTTCATCGGACAGCCGCTTTGTGGCTGGCTATGAAACGCTGGTTGATGAGGATGGCGATGGCGTTGCTGAAGGCCCGCTCATCATCGCCGATCTGGAGCGCGGCGGCGTTTTCCGCATCGCCCAACCACCCGCTATCTGGAATTTCCGCTGGGTAGGAACGTGAATCTAATGCCTCAAAGTACCCGGTCGCTGATCCGGCTGTTAACGCCACTTGTGCTGCTTCTCGTTCCTGGCGCGTGCCGTGAGCGATTAACACCTGACCAGATTCCCACGCAGGCAGACTTTGTGGCGCTGGCAACTGCCCTACCGCTAACCCAGAACGCTCCGCCGCCGCCTTATGATGGTGAAGTAACCCGCTTTGAGGAAGTAGACAACGGTCTTAATGAACTGGCGGGCGGGCGCTATACCGTCCAGCTCAGCTTTGACGGGGTATTTGCGGGAAGCGAACGCAGCGCCGATGCTTCTGCCGGGGCAGAGGTACAATTTGACCAGCTTTCTTCCGCGCGGCGGGTGCAAGTTACCACCGAAGGCAATCTGATCGGGCAGGATGAAAACGAAATCAGCTACGAAGCCGTACAGCTTGGGCCAGATGCCTTCCTTGTGCGTGATGACATCTGCCAATCTGGCGCGGACGATGCCGCTCAGGCCGCCGCTGAACTTACTGCCGGCGCCTTGATCGGCGGCGCATCCCCGGTACAACCTGCGGGGCGGCGCGCTACCATCAATGGCGAAGAAGTGTATCTGTACACCTTCGATGAGAGCGCGTTGAACTTTCCAGCGGTACGACTTGGCGATAACGGCAGCATGACCATTGACAGCGCCGAGATATGGATTGCTCCGGCGCGCAATGCGGTGATCCGCTACTACATGAACCTTTCCGTTGAAAATGCAATTGTTTTCAATATTTCGCAGCCTGTGACCGGCAGCATCACGGTGCGCTACGATGCCTACGAGCTAGGCACTCCGGTGAACATCACGGTGCCATTTGGCTGCTAAGCGCCGCATCGTCCTCTGTCGTGGGCAGCATTGCAATATGGATCGCCGCGCAGATGCCCTTTATCGCCTGCTTGAACCCGAAGTCGCCGCCATCAACGATGCTGCTGGCCTCACAAAGACGGTAATTTATGGGCGGCGTTTGGGGTGATGGGCGGCTTCATGCAGCCACAAGGGCATTTCCAGATGATTAGCGCCATGATTGATGATGATTTGAACCCACAGGAAGCATTGAACCGCCCATGTTGGATGTTGGAAAGCGGATATGGCGATAGCGAATTGTGGCTAGAAGAAGGATTACCAATAAAAATAATGGCGCGTTTAGCCGAATACGGGCATCGCGCCCGCCCGATTTCAGGATATCTTCTGCATGGCGCGTTCGGGGATGGGCAAATTATTCGCCGCGATGTCGAAACCAGCGTACTCTACGTAGGCAGTGATCCGCGCAAGGATGGTTTACCGGCAGAGTGGTAAGCGA
>CAZBPB010000243.1:0-6263 GCA_964493565.1 uncultured Pleurocapsa sp.
GCCGATGGCGACCTATCTTGCCACCGTGAATATTGACCGCTACGTTGAATTTCCCAGCGCATCGCCCGGCGGTGTTTCCCTGCGCAATTACTTGCCAGAGCGTTACGACAGCTTCAATGATCGCGTGTTCGGGCTTCAAGGGGAAATGGTGGACTATTTCTCAGGCATATTTGGCGAATATCCCTTTGATGTCTACGGGGCTGTGGTCGTTGACCAGCCCTTAGGCTTTGCGCTCGAAACCCAGACTATATCACTTTTTGGCAGCACCATTTTGATGGGTGATGGAGAAAGTGTGGTTGCCCATGAACTGGCGCACCAGTGGTTCGGCAACAGCGTTACGTTGGCAGATTGGTCCGATATCTGGCTGAATGAAGGTTTTGCCAGCTATGCCGAATGGCTCTGGCTGGAACATACTGATGGGATTGAAGCGCGTGATGCCGCGATTGCTGAGTCCTATAGTTTTATGAGCGGCAGCGCTTTTCAGGATTTTGGCTATACAAACAGCGAGATTCGGAGGGAGCTTGCCTATTTGGGGATCACCGGATCGCCGGATGCTGACAATCTTTTTAGCCCTTCAGTCTATTATCGGGGCGGGCTGACGCTTCATGCTCTGCGATTAGTGGTTGGCGATGAGCAGTTCTTCGAGATTGTTCGCACCTATGCCGACCAATTTCGCTATGGAAATGCCTCAACCGAAGATTTCTTCGCCGTTGCGGAGGAGATCAGCGGGCTAAATCTGGATAAGTTCCGTCAGGACTGGCTGTACTCACTGGCGATCCCGTCTATTCCTGAAATGGGGCTGTTCCCGCCAAACTTGAACTAACATTAACCGGGCAAGGATCTACCCGATCCTTTGCCCGGTTTTTGGGTCAAAGTAGAAGATGTTCTCAGGGTTGAACGCGCTCCAGACGGTTTCCCCCACCTTAACCTGCATATCTGGCGGTGCTGAAACCAACCAGCGCTCTTTTTCTGCCGTAACCTCAATCAACTGGAATCGCTCGGCATAAAACGGCGTTACAGAAATTACTTCTCCGGGAACCGCGCCATCTGCCGCGTCACTTACCAGCTTTATATATTCAGAACGTATCCCCAGAATCACCCGCTTGTCATTAGTGAGATCGCCGCGAATAGGAAAACCGCCAAAATGCGTTCCCTGCCAGTGGTGGTCAAGTACATGGCCTTCAAACAGGTTGATGGGTGGAGTGCCTATGAAGGTGGCTACGAACAGATTTGCCGGATTGTGATACAGCGTTTGATAACCGCCGATTTGCTCGATTTTTCCGGCGCGCATCACCGCGACGCGTTTTGCCAGCGCAACCGCTTCGATTTGATCATGCGTCACATATACAGACGTGACTGGAAAGGCATCCAACAGACGCTTTAACTCGATGCGTGCCTGGCTGCGCAGCTTGGCATCCAGATTAGAAAAAGGCTCGTCAAAAAGAAAAACGCGGGGATCGCGAGTCAATGCTCGTGCAATCGAAACGCGTTGCTTTTCACCTCCAGAAAGCTGCCCCGGCTTACGATCTAGCAGCTTCTCCAGCCCAAAGCCCGTGATTCTGGAAATCTCACTCACCCGCGGCGGCACTTCCTGCTCACGGTGGCGCAGGTGATAGAAGAACCCGATAGATTTTTCAGATTCCCAGTGTGGAGCTAGCGCGCCTTCCTGAAACACCATCCCCACGCCGCGCTGGGCGAGTGGGATATCGTCCAGAGGCACATTGTCATATAAAACCTGACCGCTGTCCGGCTCAATCAAACCTGCAATAAGGCGCAGAAGTGTAGACTTTCCACAACCAGAAGGCCCAACAACCGCTACCACTTCGCCAGAACTAATTTTGAGAGATAAATCATCTACTGCTTGAACTGACTGCGAATTTGCGCCCGCTGCCCCTAACTGCTTGGAAACATGTATAAGCGTTACAGCAGTCATAGTTATGTCGAGATAATCTGATTAACCAGCTCTTTGAATTCTAATGATTTTCCACGTTCTACAGCGGTCTCTATGGTTTCTGGCGGCAGTTTGTATTGCAGGCTGTTGATTAGTCGTTCCGCCAGATAGTGGGTTTGTCCATCGCTGGCGAGATGATTGATCGCCACCGTTGCATACTCAACCGCTACTTCAGATTGGCCCGTTTTCGAGATCAGGCTTGCCAACGCCACCAGCGAACGCAGCGCTACAGTCTGGGCGCGGGCTTCCGTAGCCGTTCGTAGGGCTTCGTCTAGCTGGCGTGCGGCGGTTGCGTTGAATCCCTGCTCAATTGAGATTTCGCCGAGCCTATTCAAGCACGCTGCAACGCCCCAGCGATAGCCGATCTCCCGGCAAACATCGAGGCTTTGCTGATAGTAATCCTGCGCCGTATCCAGATGGTTCATGCCGCGGTAGGCATCCCCTAACTGCTGCAATAACTGTGCCGTTTTGCGCTTTGATGTCTCAATCTGGTCGTGCAGGTCAATCGCCCGTTTCAGGTAATCTGCGGCTGCTCGATACGCGCCATTCTTCAATGCCTGTTCACCGGCGATAGCGGCGTATTGTTCTTCTTTTTCAAAGTCACCGGCACTGCCCCAGTAATAGGTCAAAAGTTCAGCGTTGTGCTTGGTTGAAACTTCATAAACAATCTCAACCGCAGCAGCAGTCTCGCGGCTCAACTGTTTAAAGGTTTCTTCATCAAGTTCAGCGAGCGCGCCATCACGTAGTTTGTTATGTGCAAAGCGCCATTGACCGTCTTCAATTTCAAATACCGCAGCGTCGGCGCAGTCATTCAGCCATGCGTCAATGCGTTCAGCTTGATCCGCAAAGTGCTGGCGAATGACCGCCATGTCAAGCTGCCGCCCACCAACCGCCGCCCATTGTAAAAGGGGGCGTGCTGACAGAGATACCCTATTTAGGCGGCGCTGCACAATACCTTGAACGCCTCCCGTAAGTACTGACATCGGCAGTGGCGCCGCGCCCACTGCTGAAAGCTGACCCGCCTCTTCAGCCAGCGCGCGCACCATTTCGACGAGAAAAAAAGTATTACCTTCGGTTTCGCGCTGAAGTAAATCCAGTAAGTCCGGATTAGTGCCGGGTTGGCCAAGAATCGCCTGCGTTAGCTCTGCCGTCTGCTTTGAATTTAGGCGCTGCAGTCGCAGCACATCCATATCCGGCAGAAGTCGGGGCAGCTCCGGCGTTTCATCGTCCCTGTAGCTTGCCACAATCATCAGCCGCATGCTGGCAGCCTCACGGCTAAGCTGTGCCAGCATCGTCATACTCTCACCATCCGCCCAGTGCAGGTCTTCCAGAATCACGACGACGGGTTGATGGTGGATTTGTGTCCGGAAAAGGTGATCCATCAACTTCAATAAGCGTGCCTGTGCCGCCTGTGGGGTAACTTCCGGCGCATCCGGCACTTTGCGACCTAACAGGCGTTCAATATCGGGCACCAGAGGTTTCAGTATGGATGCCTGCCGTTCATCGAGATTGCCCAGTAATGCCAGCCATCGGGCAGCGCCGCGCCATAAAGTGTAGGGCGCTGTAATGTTGTCTATTGCCTGACCGCGCAGTACCAACGCCCCTTGAACCAGCGCCAGTGTGCGTAATTCTTCTACCAGACGCGATTTCCCGACACCGCTTTCTCCGCCAATCAACAGCGCAGTGCCGTATCCTTCAACTGTACGTTGAAGCATTTCGCTGATAACACTGAGTTCACGTTCGCGCCCGATAAAGGTTGCCGCCTGCAAGAAACTCTCGCGGGTTGCGGCAGATTCAACCGGGATGCTGTAACCAATTGAACGGAGCAGATGCGCGGCTACTTCACTCGCGTCGGAGTAGCGTTCTGCCGGGTCTTTTGCCAGCAGTCGCGCGGTAATTGCTCGAACTGCATCATTGGTTTTCATCAAGCTGAAATC
This sequence comes from uncultured Pleurocapsa sp., assembly GCA_964493565.1. Lineage (GTDB taxonomy): Bacteria > Chloroflexota > Anaerolineae > Aggregatilineales > Phototrophicaceae > Flexifilum. The sequence continues at coordinate 3,889 of CAZBPB010000243.1, forward strand.
AGGCGTTTTGTTACGCACTTCAGTGAACAGCAGCTTAAGGTTTGTGGTGTCAAAGGGTGGGACATCAGCAAACAGGCGAAAAGCCATGACCCCTACCGCGAACATATCAGATTGGCGGCTTGGCCTCCCACCGATCCAGAGTTCCGGCGCCATATAGCTGGGTGTTCCGGCAACCTCACCTTCTTTTGCCTGCTCATTAGGAATCGAAAGCCCGAAGTCCAGCACCTTAACCAGTTTGTTATCAACCAGTACATTCTTTGGCTTCAAATCGCGATGCAAAATTCCGCGCCGATGCAAGTAAATCAGCGCTTGCAGCATTTTGACTAATAGATCAATTTTCTCGTCGTGGCTTAAACTTGCGCCGAATTCAACAAAAGAGTCTGCATTTTCCAGCAGCTCCATAGTGATATACGGGGTTTGTAAGCCATCAACACGGTCAAACCCGTAATCCAGCACGCTGATGATGTTTGGGTGGCGCAGCGAGGCAAGAATGCGAAATTCCTGTGCAAGTGCCACATTCAAGTCGTCAGCCGCGCTGGTGCGTGAGCCGTATTCAAGGTGTTCTGCTGAAAGCCGCATCTGTTTTACGGCCGGCGCGGACGAGTTGCTTGACGAAGGCCGAGCCCATGTTGCCCGCGCCGATTTCGCGGATGACCTGATACCGCCGCCCGATTACGCGCGGCGCTTGTTCACTTGCTGCCATTCACGTTCCTTGACCATCGTGTACCTACGCTGAAAAAGCGTATGTTGCAGGGAGATGTTTCTATTGATTATATTGCAAAGTTCACCCTGTGGCGTTGAGGTTAAGCAAGAACTGTGCCATTTATTAAGATTTTAGGTTGAACAGCGTTATATTCTGGGTAAGTACGATTCTCTTTTTTGATAATCTCGCAGGGACAAAGCGACAATGACTACACTGTTGATCCAGAACTGTGACGTACTGTCTGTGCCTGATACCAGCACGGTAGAAGTTCAGCCACTTCGTGACATCGTGATTCATGGCGCGCAAATAGAAGCGATCTTGCCCGCCGGGCAGGCTGATCCCGGGCGCTTTGATGAGATTATTCAGGCGGACGGCTTGTTGGCGATGCCGGGATTGATCAATACCCACGCGCATACGCCGATGGTGTTATTTCGAGGGCTTGCAGAAGATGTTCCGCTGGCAGCGTGGTTCAATGAATATATCTGGCCGCTGGAAAACAACCGGATTGAGGAAGAGGGGTACTGGGGCATGACTCTGGGCATTGCAGAAATGCTGCGCGCAGGCGTGACCACTGTGAACGATCACTACTTTCACATGCATCAGGCGGCAAAAGCAGTGCAGCAGGCTGGTAGTCGTGCGTTGCTAGGCTGGGCCGTGTTTAGCAGTGGCGGCACCGATTTACTTGAGCGTTCAGCAGCCTTTGTTGAAGAGTGGCAGGATTCGGCTGATGGACGTATTCGTACCATCATGGCCCCCCATGCGCCATATACATGCAGTGACGAATTTCTGCGGATGTGTGCCGATCTTGCCGCAAGTCTGAACACCGGCATACATATCCATGCCGCCGAAAATCACGAGCAGACGCGTGTCAGCCTTGCCAGATTCGGTAAAACCCCGATTGAAGTATTAGAAGCAGTTGGCATCCTTGACCGCCCCACCATTATTGCCCATGCTTGCGGCGTTACGCAGGCAGATATTACGCTGCTGGCAAGGTATGGCGCAGCGGTGGCACACTGCCCGAAAACCTACATGAAACTGGCGATGGATATTGCTCCGGTTGTTGATTTGCGGGCTGCCGGTGTGCCCGTAGGCATTGGCACAGATGGCGCGGTCAGCAACAACACCATGAATTTGTGGGAAGTGCTGCGACTTATGGCGCTGGCACAAAAAGAGATCACCCGCGATGCTGAAGCGCTTCCGCTGGCAGAAACGTTGTATATTGCGACACGGGGCAGCGCGAAAACGTTGGGTATGGAGAACGAAATCGGTGTGCTGGAACCCGGTTATTTTGCCGATATGCTCCTGCTAGACCTTTCAGGGATGCATCATCAGCCAGTGCATAACGTAGCAGCCAATCTGGTCTATAGCATGGAAACCGCAGATGTTCGCACCGTATTGGTCAACGGCAAAGTTTTGATGCGGGATCGCCAACTGCTAACTATCAACGAGCGCGATGTGATTGCCTATGCGGCTTCTGCCCGCGAACGCCTTGCGCGCCGCTTGCCCGAACAGCGTATTCAAACCTATGCGCCGTGATCAGCCGGTGATGTAGGGGATAAATAAGATCAATAGATTCACAACGATCTGGCAGATCCATGCTGCCGCTAATCCGTTGCGGCGACATACATAGCTGTACATCACGTTGACCAGTATCAGCGCGGAAGCAATCATG
>CAZBPB010000244.1:0-6258 GCA_964493565.1 uncultured Pleurocapsa sp.
CTGGTGCCGCTGAAGCCTCACCCATGAATCCTGCCCCGCCAGTGGAACAACCACCCCCGCCGCCCGAATATTTGAATTTGTCGGTGGGCGAAGTGCTGAACGTGTTGAGTTATGCCGGCACCAACCCTCGTGATGTTACTCCCAATAGAGGCATTGGCACCTACACGGCTGTATTTTCACGCTGGGAAAACCTGATGCCCCACGATCGCATCGAAATGCTCAAATCTGCCGATCATCGTCTGGTGATCGTCAGCAGCGGCAAAACCCGCGACAACGGCGATCCGTATATCGAGATCGCTTTCAAACCGTTGTCGTGATCCATCTCTAGAACAACATCCCGTTTCGACTGCGTAGATGGGCGATTACCTGCCGGTCTGCCTTGCCAAAAGCGTATCGTTCCAGTTCGTCCGGCGTCACCCACGCCCAATCTGCCACGCCTACCGCTTCCGGTTCGCCGCTGCCCTCATGATAGCGGCAGTTGAAAGCGTGCAGCGTGATTTTGAAATGGGTGAAGGCATGTTTGACCACCGCGAACAGCTCACCTACCTCAACCTCAATGTTGAGTTCTTCGTGCAGCTCGCGGCGTAAACAGGCTTGCAGCGTCTCGCCCGCTTCCTGCTTGCCGCCGGGAAATTCCCATAAGCCGCCCAGTAAACCATCCATCGGGCGCTGCGCGATCAGCAGTTCGCCGCGTTCATTCCAGATCAGCCCCGCCGTCACCTGATAGTGCGGCATTTTGGGTTTCTTCGCTTTGACCGGGCGGCTTTCCTGAACGCCCCGCGCATAAGCAGCACAGTGTTTCTGAACCGGGCACTCGTTGCACAGCGGCGCGCGCGGCTTGCAAATCAACCGCCCTAAATCCATCAGCGCCTGATTGTAGTCGCCGGGACGATCCTCAGGCAGTAGTTCTTCTGCTAGGTGCCACAACTTAGCCTGTGCTGCGGGCAGCGAGACGTCATCCGGAATGTTAAACAAGCGCGCATACACCCGGATCACGTTGCCATCCAGTACCGGGGCAGGGATGCCATAGGCGATGCTGGCAATTGCCCCCGCCGTATACCGCCCGATTCCCGGCAGGCTGAGTAATTCTGTGACCGTCTGCGGAAATTGACCGCCGAATTTCTCAGCCACCTGTATGGCTGCGCGGTGCAAATTGCGCGCGCGGCTGTAATAACCCAATCCTTCCCATAGTTTCAGCACATCATCCAGCGGAGCAGCAGCTAAATCTTGAACCGCTGGATAGGCTGCAAGAAATCGCGCATAGTACGGCTTGACCGTCTCCACCTGCGTTTGCTGAAGCATGATTTCAGACAGCCACACGTGGTAGGCGCGTTCTGGCAGCGGCTCGCTGTTCCGTACCCGCCACGGCAGCGCCACCGCCAGCGTGTCGTACCATCTCAGCAATTCGGCTGCTAAAGATAAAGCCATATCCCGCCTGAGTTCTTCTAATGCCTGCCCGTATTGTACCTTCTCATGTTCATGGCTTGTCGAACACGAGTAGAATCTCCGTTCACAGGGCAGCCGGATGGCTTCAGCCTTTGACGACAAACTCCCCCGCAATACAGGGAGGCGATAGACCCGCTCACCTGCGCTATAATCTCCGAATGGGGCAGCCTCATTGAAGATCGGGGGTTGGGTATGCAGTTCATCAGGCAAATGCTTGAAGGCGATACGCCGCAGCTTCACCCTTTCACTATCCAATTCCCGGATGGTCACGGCGCAATAGCTGTGAACACTCCGCTTTCACAACCTCCGCAGGAGGTTGTTGCCGCGCTTGGTTTAACACCGCCGCAGCCTGTGCTGGTGATCATGGGTGGCGCCGGGTTAATGGAACGCACCGGCCTGGAAAGCCTGCGCGCGGTCATTGAGGACGGGCTAACGCGCTTTGCGGAAGAAAACCAGGCGGTCATTGTTGACGGCGGTACATCTGCCGGTGTCATGAAAATGCTTGGCGAAGCTCGCGCCAAACAAAAATATTCGTTCCCACTGATTGGCGTGGCTCCACTCAAGATGATCGCTTATCCCGGCTTCGATAATCCGGATAAACAGACTGAATTGGATGAACATCACAGCCATTTTGTGCTGACCGGAGGCGACGCTTTTGGCGATGAATCCAATATGCTGGCGGGGGTTGGCTGGGCGCTTTCTGGCGAGGGGCAGCGCCGCGCATTGGGGGTGGTCATCAATGGCGGCGAGATCGTGAAGCAGGAAGCCCATGCCCGTTCTGTCGGCCCGCTGCATATGCCCTTGCTGGCGCTGGAAGGCAGTGGGCGCTATGCCGACGAGCTGGCCGCCGCTTATAAAGCGCAGGCTGAAGATGATATGACTGCGGAAACGCTGCTCAAAGGCGATCTTCACGTCTTTGCTTTGAATTTGGGAAGTGAAAGTTTACATCGTTGGCTGGAAAACTTCTTCCGTTTCTAAGCACTTTCGCGCATAATAGCGCGGTCAACATTTTGTCGTCCGGTAATGAAAACTTATCCTTTGAACACACATAAGACTGATACCGCCATGCTCAAAGCTGTTCTCTTCGATCTCGATAACACGCTGCTGGATTGGAGTGGCTTCACCCGTGACACATGGGAAAATTCCGAGGCCAAACGCCTGCGCAGAGTGATGGACTATTTTCACGGTGAAGGCGCCACCCAGACCGATGAGGCCGCTTTCTACACCGAGTTTCAGCAGCGTACCCATCTCGCATGGCAGCAGGCTTTTGTAAACCTGCATGCGCCCAACGTAGGCCGCGTACTGGTTGAAGCCGCCGCCGCTGCGGGCGTGCCTTCGCGTTTGCTAAACCCCCGCCGCTGCCTTGAGGCCTATGATTGGGGCGCGGTAGATGGTACGGTGATTTTTCCGGAAGTGCCTGAAGTGCTGGGGATATTAAAAGATGCTGGTATCCGAGTGGGCATCGTCACCAACGCCTACCAGCCGATGTGGATGCGCGATATCGAGATCGATTCATTCGGCATTCTCGATTTCTTCCCCGACTGCCGTATTTCCGCAGCCGATGTCGGCTATCTGAAGCCACATCCTGAAATCTTCCGCGCGGCGCTGGAGTGTGTCAACGCCCGCCCTGAAGAAACTGTGTTTGTGGGCGACGATCTCGAAGCCGATATCGCCGGGGGGCAGGCTGCGGGCATGCACGCCGTCTTGCGGACAGTCTCGCGGCAGGGCAACCCCAACACTGGCGCAACCCCGGATGGCGTGATCCAATCACTGTACGAGCTGCTGCCGCTGCTTGATGCGTGGTTTACCGGCTGGCGTACCGCAAAAAGTTAAATGCTCGCGTTAATACGGTTACGCTCAACCCTTCCATAGTTAACCCTCTCCCTGAAGGAGAGGGTTGGGTGGGTTTTCCCGTTCATGGTGCAGGTTTCCCTTTATGCTTTCTTCCTCAGCGTCATTTGACCAGAATCTCATCCTGACCGGCTATTTAGGCCCGTCACAGCTTCAGATCGCCCGGCGTACGGCGGAAACACTGCGCATGCGCTTTGTAGATTTTGAATCGCGGCTGGAAGATCATGCCGGGATGCCCGGCGAAGAAGTGCGCGCCCTCTACGGTGAATCACGCCTGAAAACGCTGGAAGATGAGCTGCTGTCAGAGATTGCCCTTTATCGCGGAGCGCTGATCGCCATCGGCGGCGAAACCCTGATGCGGGGCGCATACGAGATGCTGCACACCACCGGGCCGGTCATTTGCACCGTCGCTTCGGTGGATGCTGTGCTTCAACGCCTGCATCTGGCTTTAGGTGCGCGTTTTCATGACCCCCGCGAACGCGACCTTGCGCTGGGCAAAGTGCGTCGCGAATGGAGCATCCGCAAAAATCCTGCTGTGCTGGTAGTAGACACATCGTACATGAACGACTCGCAAACAGTGGAAGCGATTGCCGCGTGCTGGCGCGAAGCCGCTACCGTCATTGACTGGCGCGGCGTATAGTTACTCCAACAGCCGCGCTTTCAGTTTTTCCAGCGTTGCCGCGTCTACGCCCGCTTTTTGAAAGTACCCCTCTCCACCCCCGTAGTTCTCATGCAAATAGCGTAATGATTGGCGCATATATTCGGGATCGCTCACCAGCAAGCAAGAGATATCTTCCGGCAAAATGCCCAGCTTTTTCAGCGGTGCAAGCTGGCTTACAGCATCGTTGTAATACACATCATAACTGCGGTTACTTAATGAATAATCAGCCACAATCGTTTCATCCGGCACCCCCAGCGCCGAAAGCAGCAGCGCCACGCCAATGCCGGTACGATCTTTCCCCGCCGTACAGTGAATCACAGCCGCGCCATCTTCCGCCGCGATCATCTTGAAGATACTCGAGTAAGTTTGCGCTTCAGCGTCAATCAGGTGTTTGGTGTAGCTGTTGACCACAAATTCGTTCAGCTGGTCAATGTTACGCATCAGGGAAACCACCCGCGTCACCGGATTGCTCCCCGCCTTTATCGGCGTGCGCTCGTAAACTGCGCCTGATGGCAGGCGATCCGGTTGCTGTTCGGCTTCTTCGTCCAGCCGCAAGTCGAATATGTGGGTGACGTTCAATTCAAGCAGCGTTTGCAGGTCTTGTTCGGTCAGCGCATCCAGTGTGCCAGAGCGGTAGATCACGCCGCGTTTAACCTGTTTGCCGTCAATCGTCTTGTAGCCGCCAATATCGCGGAAATTCACGCTGCCTTGAAGTAGGACAGTCCCATCTGGCTCGCGTTCGGGGATGATGATCAGCGTCTGTGGGTCAGGGCGCGGCTTTTCACGCCCGCGTAAGCGCTTGCCGCGATAGATGAACGCCAGCGGCAAGCCTATCGCTGCCGCGCTTAGCCTGCCTGCCTTCTTCCGCCAGCCGCTTTTTTTCGCCATATGCCGTACATCCATTCAATAACAGCAGCGATTACCTTAGCGCATGATACCGCCAGCGGCAAAAGTCTATAAAAACAGCAGTTTCATTTTGATAGCCTGTGAACTAAATTGACAACGATAGCCGATGGGCATCTCCTCTCCATGATGAGCATGGGCAGGGGTCAGGGCAACTCGCCCCTACACGATTGACCTTATCACCGCCTATAATGTGCTCTATTCTCAACGCATCATTTCACAACCGACTGGTTTCTACTTATGGCAATGCTTGACAAATTGGCGGCGATTGCAGACCGCTATGATGAACTGGAAAACTTACTTGGCGATCCTGAAGTCATGTCTGACTACAGCAAGATTGCCGAATACAGCAAAGAGCGTTCGTCGCTGGAAGAAATTGTTGAAACCTACCGCAGTTTCACCCTGCAATCGGATCAACTAGCGCAGGCACACGAACTGCTGGAAGCCGAAAGCGATCCCGAAATTCGGGCGATGGCGCAGGAAGATGTTGATACGCTGACTGGCGTCACTGCCGAACTGGAAGAGAAGCTGCGTCTGCTGCTGCTGCCCAAAGATGCCCGTGATGATAAGAACGTGATCATGGAAATTCGCGCTGGAACCGGCGGTGACGAGTCCGGCCTGTTTGCTGCCGATTTGTTCCGCATGTACAGCTATTATGCCTCCCAGCACGGCTGGAGGATCGAGGTCATTGATCAGAGCGAAACCGGCATCGGCGGCTTCAAGGAAATCAAATTTGAGGTCAAAGGTGAAGTCGCGTTCAGCCGCCTTAAGTTTGAAAGCGGAGTTCATCGTGTGCAGCGCGTGCCGGAAACTGAAAGTCAGGGACGCGTACACACCAGCACCGTCACCGTTGCTGTCCTTGCCCAGATGGACGAGGTAGACGTGCAGCTAGATATGAACGATGTCCGCGTAGACGTGTATCGCAGCGGCGGGGCGGGCGGTCAGTCGGTGAACACCACTGACAGCGCCGTACGTATGACCCACATTCCCTCTGGTCTGGTGGTGGCGGTGCAAGACGAGCGCAGTCAGCTTCAAAACCGCATTCGCGCCAAGCAAATCCTGATCGCGCGCCTGTATGAGATGGAAATGGAACGCCAGCGCAGCGCGCAGGAAAGTGACCGCCGCGCACAGGTAGGAACGGGCGAACGTTCAGAGAAAATCCGCACCTATAACTACCCGCAGAATCGTGTGACTGATCATCGCATCAACATGACCAGCTATAACCTTCCAGCGATCATGGATGGCGATCTCGATCCGTTTATTGACGAGTTAATCGCGCAGGATCAAGCTGAGAAGTTAGCCAGCGGCGGCGTTGAATAATTCTAGCTTTTAGAACGCGCATGCCATTTCGCCAGCAGTTCGGCTTCCCGTTCAGGCGTTAGTCCGCTCTCAATTTT
>CAZBPB010000245.1:0-1946 GCA_964493565.1 uncultured Pleurocapsa sp.
GAAATCCCGGAATTTACAGTCTATCCAGACATGTTCACACCGAATCAGGATGGCATTAGTGACCGTACGGCGATCAATGTAGGCTTGAGCAAAGATGCCGATTTGCAGGTGTACCTTGTGCGTGATGGAATTGAGCCGATTTATATCCCGGAACGTCTCGAGGGGCTGAATCCGAATTTACCCGCACTGCGGCATTTGTATGATTATGATGGTGGTGTTGATCTTGGGGTGGATCCTCCTGCTGATGGTGAATATACGCTGGTGGCATTGACACAAGATGCCGTCGGGCAGCGGGTGCAGCGCACTACCACGGTAACTATTGAAGATGGTGGCAAGCCATTAGCGCAGATCGTGCCACAGCCGAGTGGGGCAACGGTCATTTTTGAGGCGCAGCCATTTGACGACATATATTACTCGACGGCTGAACAGCGAGGCGAGTTAATACCACAACCACAAAATCTTCAAGGACTTTCAGCGAATTCGATCACTATGCCAGTTGGGGACATGCTCGTCTTTCAGCTTACTGTTGAAAATTACAGCAATACACCTATCCGCACTCATGGTTCACCTCCGGGGACGGTGTTTGATTGGACACAGCGGGCAGCTACATTTGGTGAAACAGATGAATCCGGCGCGTGGCGTGTCGGCATTGATTGCGATACCGCTGCCAGCGATTATCCGTGGCGCTGGCGACTGGGCACAGAAGCTGATCTGATTCAGGAAACAGATCCCCTTGATGAAGATATCATCTATTACTACCTGCCACCTGGCGCACGTGCCGTCGTATGGGGCGCAGTGCGAATGAGCGAAATTGAGGCACGTAACCCGCAAAACTGCTGGGCGGGACTAATTCATGAGGATGTGGGATTGACTGATTTGAATTCACACGTTGGTCCGCGTAGCATTTTGCTAGTAGATCCTATGGGAGAGCAGCCAGACAATTAAGGCAGCCTGAATTGTTCAACGGGAGAAATGCCATTACGATTGGGGTATGGCTTCTGCTTTTGTTGCGGTATGCCGTCAAGGAAGGTGTCCTATTCGCCAGCGGTTTTTGTTCTCAAGCCTGTTTCTGGCTGTGTTGTCAATAATGATATTGGCTGGATGCCGCCGTGGCGGGGCCGGTGGCCCTACAGCACAGCCTACAGCGACGTATACCCCGCGCTCTACGCCACTCCCCGCGCTGACAGCAACACCCGTACCCGGCTCGGCTGAAAGCCCGATTCGTGTGCTGATCGTACAGCCTGAAGGTGTGCGTGCATCCGCATTGGGCAGTGCGACTGAAGCATTGCAGACTACACTCAATACGCAGTTCGGACTGACCTTTCAGGTTGAATTGGTAGACTCTTCCGCGGATGCTGTGCGTGAAATTTGTGATACTTCAGCGGGTGTTCCAGCGGTGGCCTGGCTGGATGGTGTGGCTTATGCCGCCGTGAATGCACTAAGCTGCGGTTACGAATTGCTGCAGTTGGAACGCGATAATGATGCGCCTTTTGGTGAAACAATTCAGATTATCGTCAATGATGATTCTGGCATTAGCAATATAAGTGGACTGGTTGATTCAACTTTCTGCCGGATTTCGTACGATGATCGTATGACATGGCTTTTGCCGTCGTTGCTGATGCAGGCAAATGGAGTTGATCCAACTACAGAGATTGAAGCAGTAAACGATTTTGAAGATATGGATGCGCTGCTGGAAGCAGTGGATCAGGGAGATTGCGACGCTGCCGGGGTGAGCGTGCCATATTTTGCCAATGTGCAGCCGGGACGCCGTCGCAATATTGAGGTACTGGACGATACGTTGACTGTTCCTTATGGTCTCCTTGTCGCTTCAGCACAGATACCTCTCGGTGAAAGGGAAGCCATTCAGAACAACCTGCCTACGCTTGAGACAGATGACTGGTTGGAGACCCTGTTGGGTGCAGATACTATCACTGAAATTGATGCTG
>CAZBPB010000245.1:1960-2166 GCA_964493565.1 uncultured Pleurocapsa sp.
AGCACAGGCATTGATTTTGCCGCGCTTGCGAGGCCATGATCCCACTTGACCTTGCAACGGTCATCGTATCGTGGAATACCCGTGAACTTATCATACAGGCGCTGCGCAGTCTGACCGATGACCTCTCGACTAGCGGGCTAAGCTATACAATATATGTAGTAGATAATGCCTCTTCTGATGGAACACCAGAAGCGATAATTGATGCT
>CAZBPB010000245.1:2179-2429 GCA_964493565.1 uncultured Pleurocapsa sp.
ATCTAATTTCAAGTAAAACAAACCTCGGTTTTGTAAAGGCAAATAATCTGGCGCTGCGTGAAATAGGCTTTGATAATAACCAGCCTGAAGATGACCTTTCATTGCCGCGCGCGGTTTACCTGCTAAATCCGGACACGGTCACGCAAGCGGGGGCAACAAGAACGTTGTTCAACGCTTTAATGGGTAATCCGAAATTCGGGTTGGTTGGCGCTCAACTCTGTTATGAAGATGGTAGCTTTCAGCACGGTGC
>CAZBPB010000245.1:2439-6185 GCA_964493565.1 uncultured Pleurocapsa sp.
CAGTTCCTGGTAGGTTTTATGAAAGCCGCCTGAATGGGCGCTATCCACGTGAACAGTATTTGGCGAGAAAGCCCTTTGAAGTTGATTTTGTGCTAGGGGCAACAATGATGCTGCGCCGGGAAACTGTGCAGACGACGGGGCTGTTTGACGAACGATATTTTATGTTTTGCGAAGAAATTGATTGGGCATGGCGAATTCATCAGGCCGGATTTATGGTTATGTGCGTACCTGCGGCACATGTAACCCACTTAAGTGGACAAAGTACCGGACAAACCAAGCCGAAAACTGTCGTACACCTATGGACGAGCCGATTGCAACTGTTTCAGAAGTTTTACCCTGCGTGGAAATTTTATGTAGCAAAGAAAATGATTGTGATTGGTATGAAACGCCAATTACGTAAATTAGATTACACATCCGCTGATACAGATGCACTGGTGAAGGCTTACCAGGAAGTGATTTCGCTGGCGCAAAAATGACTAAGTTAACCGTCATCATTTTGACGCATAACGAGAGGAAACATATCGCAGCATGCATTGAAAGTGCAGTTGGCGCAGATGTGGTAATCGTTTTTGATTCCTACAGCACTGACAACACTGTCGAACTGGCGAAAAAGGCGGGCGCAACGGTAATCCAGAATCCTTTCGAAGATTATGCTCAGCAGAGGAACGCGGCTCTGGCTAATGTGAGCGATGGCTGGGTGTTATTTATTGATGCCGACGAACGAATCACCCCTGAACTGGCTGCTGAAGTGCGCGAAAATTTGAATCGCGAGGGCTATGCTGGCTTTAGAATACCGAGGCACAATTATATTTTCGGAAAGTTAACGCTGTGGGCGGGATGGTATCCCGATTATCAAACCAGGTTACTCAAAGTGGGCAGCGCGCATTATGATCCTTCAAAACGAGTGCATGAAGTAGTGATTCTTGATGGGCTAGAAGGTACATTGCAAAGCCCACTTGTACACTATAACTATGATAGCCGACAACAATTTGCTGAAAAGCAGCGCCGCTACACCGCGTTCGAGGCGAAAATCTTGTACGAGCAGCATATTCACCCAAAACCACAGAATTACATCTTACAGCCTATTCGCCAGTTTTGGTGGCGTTTTATGACGCTGCGCGGCTATAAGGATGGGCTACACGGACTGCGTTTAAGCTTGCTGATGGGGTGGTATGAGTTCAAAAAGTACCTGTTACTGCGGAAGATATGGAAAGAACAGAATTCATGAAGTTTTAAGAGGCCGACTCTGCATGAGTCGGCCTCTTGTGTCTCGTTATACGATTGTAGGCTTTAATACGCCATAAGTACCGTCGCGTCGCCGGTAAATGACGGCCGTCGTTTGGGTGACAACATCTTCAAAGAGGAAGAAATTGTGTCCAAGCAGCTCCATTTGCTCAATAGCTTCTTCCTCGCTCATCGGTGTCAGTAATACATCCTTGCGACGAACGACAACCTCTTCGCTAGCAGCTTCTTCAAGCGCATCATATTGAATCTCGGTGCTGATATTGCCATCCAATGGCAGTTCTTCGGCAAGGCTTAATTCTTCAAGAGATGCGCTGAATTTCTCACGCCCTTTGGGATTTCGTTTGCTTTTGAAACGCGCAATTTGCTTATACATCTTATCCAGCGCCAGGCTGATAGCCGTTTGTGGATCTGCCGGGTAACGCTCTTCTGAACGTAAAATTGCGCCGCGTTCGTGGCGAACGGTGATTTGTGCGGCGATGATGTCTTCGCCACGTCTTGTGTGCTCACGGGTGAGTTCGAGACGCGTTTCAGCAATTTTGGGTAGATAGCGTTCCAATTTTTCAAGCTTTTTGCGGGCGAAGTCTTCAACCTGTTCGGTTATGTGGAGATTATTACTGTAGATTTGAATTTGCATGAGGAAGCTCCTGGTTGCAGCACTGTCCTATGAATCTGCTGCGGTAACTGTGAGACCAAAAGCCTGCGCTGCCCCGGCTTTCAGCACTGCTTCGGCACATGATTGCAGCGTTGCCCCGGTGGTATACACATCGTCTATCAATAATACCGCGTGATCGGCAAGTAGGGTGGTGGTAACTTGAAATGCATTTTGAACATTTATCCGACGTGCATCACCAGATAAGCCTACTTGATGCCCTGTGTTGCGGGTGCGTGAGATAGCGTTTGGAAAATCCGGTTTGTTAATGCGTTGTCCCAGATATGTTGCTAACAACGCTGATTGATTATAGCCACGCTCGCGAAGCCTGTTTGAGTGAAGTGGAACCGGCACAACACAGGTGATTGGCCAATCTAAATGCCTAAAGGAAAGTGCCAGTCGTTCTCCCAATGCACTAACCAATGTTTCATGATTGTCCTGTTTCATAGCTAGAACAGCATCACGAACTGCGCCTTCGTGACGGGCAGTCGCACAAACTGCGGTCAGATTTCCCTGTGCAATTTGAGCGATAGGAGCTTCATAAAATGCGAGAATTGATGCGCAACGTAGGCATAAATGGGTGTCAATACGATTGCACACTCCACAGCGCGGCGGATAGAGCAAATCCAGCATTGAAGACCATACTCTACGAACCGCGCGCACTTGTCGGTTAGCGGAAGAAAAAAGCCCGGGGTTTTGCCGGGCTTCTGTAAAATCATTCATAACGAAAAGAAGGATTCCAGCACTAGAATACAGCGTTTGCTTCTTGACTATTCATCAGAATAATCAGCGATGGACCAAGTAAAACAATCCACAACGATGGGAAGATCAGAAACACCATCGGGATCATCATTTTTACAGGTGCCTGATGGGCTTTTTCCTGTGCGCGTTGGCGACGTTTAGTTCGCATCTGGTCTGACTGCACGCGCAGTATTTTCGCCATGCTCACCCCAAGCTGATCGGCCTGAATAATGGCGGCAACAAATGCAGTCACATCGGGCACGTCCATGCGCCGCGCCATATCACGCAGTGCTTCGCGACGAATCTTGCCTAGTTGAATTTCACGAAGTACGCGACCAAAAGCGATTGACAGGTCGTTATCCCACTTTTCGTAAACTTTACCCATTGCCATATCGAAGCCAAGTCCCGCTTCAACGCAGATAACAAGCAGGTCTAGCGCATCCGGCAGCGCCTTGATGATGTTGTTCTGACGGCGAGAAATACGGCTGGAGAGCCACAATTGCGGGAAGAAATAGCCCAATGCCGCGAATCCAAGGGTATACAGTAACGCAGAAGTTTTGGGTGTATTTGGTGAGTTTAGGAAGAAAATGATGAAACCCAGTAATGTCAAGACAATGGTCAGTACGATGCGCATAGCAAAGAATGCGCCGGGTTCCATCGTCATACCCGCGAGTTCCAGTTTATGTCGGGTGTCTTCTATCTGCTTCTGAGGGGTAAATTTGGTCGTGATTTCCGCAACTTTGCGCATCGTTGGTACGATGATACGGTCACGAAATGATAGCGATAGCTCAATTTCTTCCAATGACGATGGCAGCTCTTTGTCATCATATTGGGCGAGACGTTCCTGAAGCGGATCGCGCCCACGGTCATCGCGCATGCCAATATAGACAAGCGCAACAACGACGACCATGATAACAATAGCAATAATCAGTACGAGAATGGGATCCATTGTGCTACGCCTCTAAATTTCGATATCCACAATCTTCTGAATAATCGCCATACCGATACCAATCAACGCCAACCCGATGCCAAGCATAGGCCATCCGCACGCACGGTTCTCAAACAAGTTCGACATGTAACCTGGATTGATAGTGTACAGGAAAAGCGCCAG
>CAZBPB010000246.1:0-325 GCA_964493565.1 uncultured Pleurocapsa sp.
TACATGGCAAATTGACTCCGGAGAGCATTCGTCCTCATTTGCATGGCTTCGGTGATGCGCATCACGCGCAACCGAAAGTGATTTCTATCTCGCAAACGACGGAAATGGGGACGGTCTATACTCCTGAAGAAATTCGGGCGATTGCCGATCTGGCACATGAACATGGGATGCTACTGCACATGGACGGCGCAAGAATCTCAAACGCGGCGGCAGCACTAGATGGAAATGTACGTGCCATTACACGCGATGCAGGCGTCGATTTGATGTCGTTCGGGGGGACGAAAATTGGACTGATGTATGGTGAAGCGGTGGTGTTCTTCAACCC
>CAZBPB010000246.1:335-6171 GCA_964493565.1 uncultured Pleurocapsa sp.
GCTCGCCAGCAAGATGCGCTTCATCGCGGCTCAGTTTGAGGCGCTATTGACGGACGATCTATGGCGCAAGAATGCTGCACATGCCAACCGGATGGCAGCGCAACTTGTGGAAAAACTGCGCCAGTTTCCAGACATCAACATCACGACGCCCGTACAAGCCAACGGCATTTTCGCTATTTTGCCTGCTGCTATCATTGAGCCACTACAACAACAGTTCCCTTTCTACGTATGGAATGAAGCTATTCATGAAGTGCGGTGGATGACTTCGTTCGATACCACAGAAGCAGATGTTGAGGCGTTTGTTGAAGCAATCAGGCAATCATTGGCTGCACAGGTGACCGTGTGAGTCAGGTTTAACGCGTATGAGCGAATTGGTCTACCTCATCGAACGAATATCAATCGGACTCTATTTCCTCTGTGGGGTAGTGCTGCTTTTTTCGCTGCGAAGCTGGTTTATCGCGCAGGGGCGCATCCGCGTCGCAGAATTCGAGTTAGAGCGTGAATTAGCGGGGCGACAGCAGTCAGTTGCAATTACATGGGGGCTAGGCGTGATTGAGGTGGCGCTGGCGGTATTTGCCATTACCTATGTGGTAGCGCCAACTATGCGGGCAGACGCTTTATTAGCTAGCAGCGCAGTAGTCACCTCTGATAATAATCAAGTTCCAGAAAACTTTACCACCTCTACGCCGGGCGGCAGTGGCGAAGAAGTGGATGCCATGTTTGCTACCGTTACAGCGCAGGCAGCGGCAGGCAGCGGTGGTCCTGTACTGCTGTTGACAGCGGTAGATTCGCCTACTCCCGTTGGCACGATTGTGGATGGTTTAGGTGACATTGAGGGCTGTGATAGCGATAACGCACGCCTGCAAGTCCCCGCTAACGGTCAGGTAATTTTCGATTCAGTCACCGTGATCGGACAAGCGAACGCGGCTGGTTTCTCGTCCTATAAATTTGAGATTGCGGGTCCGACGACGGGCGGGCAATTTGCGCCGATTGGTACGGGCGGCACTTCGCCCGTTATTGAACAGGGCATCCTCGGTCAGGTGGCGCTGGCAGGCATTCAACCGGGCATCTATCGTTTTCGGCTGGCGGTATTTGATAGCGCGGCTGCACTCAGCGCCTTTTGCATCGTCAATGTGCAGATACGCGAACGTCCGCCCACGATCACCCCGCCGGGTGGTAGCGGTGTATCGGGAATTCCAGCCGCAGCGCCTACCCCTTAGTCAGTCTACCAACTCACTGATATTCGACAAGTCGTTTAGCGAGAGCTAGAGTAGCAATATCTGCGTGGATCGTCTTTCCCCAAATTTGATCTTCGTTTGAACGTCCTCTGACTATAAATTTAGCAAGGAGGTAGAAATGTTGCTCAACGCGTTAACGAGCATTTCTACGCGCTTACGTGCCTCTGAAAATACCTTTCTGATTTTGCTTGCTTGTGCGCTTGGCTTGGTGACTGGCTTCGCTATATGGCTATTTCGGAGTGCGATTGAGTGGTTCCACCTTATTTTTCAGGAATGGTTAGCACATACAGTGCTTGCGCCAGCCGTCGGCGCATTCGGCGTGGTGATCGCTTTGACGTTAGCAGGTCTCATCGTTGGCGTGATCATGCACCGTTTCGTGGGTGAAGAGCGACATCACGGTGTAGCAGGCATCCTTGAATCGGTGGCGCTGGCTGGCGGCAGGCTACCTTACCGAAAAATCCCGTTCAAGGCAGCAGCGTCGGCGCTCTCGCTAGGTGCAGGCGCTTCCGTTGGACCGGAAGACCCTAGCGTGCAAATCGGAGCCAACCTAGGATCGTGGTTGGGGCGGCATCTACGGTTACGAGAAGAGCATATGCAAGTGCTCGTAGCAGCGGGTGCGGCGAGTGCTATCGCCGCTGCCTTCAAAGCACCGATCGCCGCCGTATTCTTCGCCTTAGAGGTGATTCTTAATGGCGCGTTTGAGACGCGCTCTATCGGCGTGGTGGTGCTGGCAGCCGTGATTTCCTCGGCATTCACACAAGCCATTGAGCCAGGCGCAGAGATGGGTCCGTTTGCGTATAGTCTTGGACATCCAGCAGAAATTTTACTGTTTCTGCCACTTGGTTTCCTGATCGGTCCACTATCAGCGCTATTCACTAAAATGGTGTACTGGCAGCATGATTTATGGCATCACCATATCCATTTGCCGCGTCCCCTACGCACGGCGCTGGCGGGGTTTCTGGTCGGCTTGGTAGGATTGTTTTTGCCACAAATTCTCGGTTCTGGTCGGGAATTTATGAATGAGATGCTGGAAGGCAAGCTAGAAATTGCGCTGGTCGTTTTGCTGGTGCTGATCGTTGCCAAAATGCTGATGACAACTATTAGTATGGCGGGTGGATTTGTCGGCGGCATCTTCGCACCATCATTATTCGTGGGTATTGTCAGCGGCACCTTATATGGTGGCGTGCTGCACCGTCTATTGCCCACCGTTATAACTGCCTCGCCACAGGCATTTGCTATTGCTGGCATGGCAGCTTGTATGGCAGGCGTCGTGCGATCTCCGATTACTGCTATTATGCTGGTGTTTGAGCTAACCAACGATTATCGACTGATCCTACCGATCATGCTGGCGACAGCTATCAGTATGTTTACAGCGGAGAGGCTAGAACCAGCAGGCATCTACACACTGGGGTTACTGCGTAAGGGAGTTCGCCTGCCGGCGGGACGTGAGACAGACCTTATTCAAGGCGTAGAAGTTCAGGATTCGATGCTCAGTCCTGCGCCAACAATCGCTGAAACAGCCTCCTTAATCGAACTGCGGGATACCTTCCGTCAGGCACATATTTTCTCGTTGTGTGTAATCAATACGCAAGGAGAATTGGTTGGCGTCGTCACGCTGTCTGATCTGCAAAATGCCTACCAGCGAGGCGAAAGCGATGGACTGACCGTCGGGGAAATTTGCACACGCACCCCAATTACTGTTTATGCGGATGACTCGCTGCTTACGGCAATTCGTTTAATGAGTGCTCATGATATTGGTCGATTACCAGTGGTAGACAAAGTGACGGGAACACTGGTAGGGTTCATCGGACGGCATGGCGTCATGCGGGCTTACAACCTTGCGATGACGCGCAAGTTGCAAGCGCACCATTCGGCGGAACGAATCCGGCTAAACACGCTGACAGGCGGGCGCAGCTTCGAGTTTTACATTAGTCCCAAAAGCCATCTCGTCAATTTGAAATTGCGAGACATCAAATTTCCAGTTGATTGTGTGGTAGCTGCCGTTGAACGCAACGATCAGTTGGTCACACCGCATGGCGACACTACGATATACGCGGGAGATCGACTGATGATGGTTATGTCGCCAACTGAGGTGGTGAACCTGCAACGCTGGATTGAATAAAGTTCACTGCCGTTTGCCGGGTTTTTTACTGAAGGCAGCAATCGACTCAATCCATGAAGGCAATTTGTAGGCGAAGCCGGGTCCGCCAAGATACAAGCCGTGATCGATATTGATGACCAGTCCGTTGGCGTAGACAAGCGGCTTAGTGATGACCTCGGCAGGCTGGCGGATGATCTTGCAGATCGGTGTGTGACCATGCACTACCTGTAAGCCACCGAAAATGCGCAAGAATTCCGCTGCTACTTGCGCCCCATTGATGCCCATATCTAGATCATCGAAGAATGCCATGCGCTCGCTGAATTCAGTGAGCAGACGTTCCCATTCATCTTCATCATTGCTTTTCATCAGGCGGGCGAAGGCGCGATTGACGCTTTCTATAGAGCGCCCGTAGCTGGTGTAAAGCAGGAATGCATCGGCATGGACGAGCAACCGATCCCCGACCAGCACCATGCCCGGTAAGGTTTGCAGCCACTCGACGTGTGTGTCTTTCAGGCGCTGTAGATCGCTCATGCGTCCGCCGTTGCGATGCCAGCTTTCCAGCAGCAGTTGACCTATGCGGCTGGTTTTGCTATAGCCGAAGCGGGCGACGGATAGCATGAGCGCGTCGTGGTTGCCGAGCAGCGCATGAATACGCCCGCCGACATCTTGCGCTTGCCGCTGCAATTTCATGATCAGATCGACGCAGCTCACACCATCCGAGCCACGATCAAAGAAATCGCCCAGAAAATACAGGTTTGTGGAACTCGCCTGCCAGTTTAGGTGAGAATCAATTAGATTTCCGCGTTTGAGGAGATGGACGAGCTTATCATGCTGTCCGTGAATATCGCCGATGACGTAGGTTTCGCTCATGGTTGCCTTCTGATGCAATGCCGCTAATTATAGTGCAGCTTGCGTGGCTGCCACATCGCGGAATCGTATCCATGAACGAAACCTCGTATGAATTTTGTGTGGTATTGAAAGCAGCTTACAGCGCAATCTCGGGCATTTTTGCAAAACCAAACAAAAGAGCTGTAACACGCCCCAAAACATACTGCGAGAAATTAATCCTGCGTTAGATAAAATCTGCTACTTTATCAACTCATCTACGTGCTTAACGAAAAGTAGATTACCTATGCTCAGTGAAAATCAAGAACCACTACTCTATTTTCTGCACATTCCCAAAACGGCTGGTGGAACATTGATCCATGCGCTCGACAATTACTTTGACCAACGGGATATTTTTCCGCCAATGGTGCTGAGTGAATTATTGCTGCATGAAGCTATGCCGAATCACTTTGAACGTTACCGGTTCGTTCGTGGTCATTTTGATTACGCAACAACGGGGTTGTTTACACGCCCCGCCAAGATCATCACGATGCTACGTAACCCCATTGAGCGCACACTTTCTCACTTTGAGCATAGCCGACGAGATCCTAATGCGCGGTATTGGGCGCATTCCGGTGAGCTGGACAATAAAACTGACCTCGCTAGCTTTGTCACAACTCCCGAAGCAAAAGCCTTCATGGCGGACATACAAACGCGTAGTTTTGTTTCGGAATGGTATGGCATTAGTCAACTTCTGTTTTGGGACGTCAGAACACCGCTTGCTTCTGACGATTTCTTGATTGAACTAGCGAAACGCCGATTGAAGGAATGTGTATTTGTGGGTATTCAAGAGCGGTTTTGGGACTCTATCTGCTTGTTATGCTTTACTTTAAGCTTTCGCCTCCCACAAGAGCTTAGGGAGAGAAATGTTTCCGAGAATCGATTGCAGAGTAAAGATTTAAGTACAGAATTGTTTGCTGCGCTTAGCGATATAAACAAGCTGGATAACAAATTGTATGAGGAAGGCTATGCGCTGTTTGCGACTCGATTTGAGGAAATGAAATCCTTCCTGAGGCAAAAGTACCCGGCTCAGAACACGTTAGAACAGCAAATTGAAGCTCATTATTGGCAACAACGTAGCTGGCACGCCATAAAAGACAATAAAAATGATAGCTTCCCTTTACGCTATGATTTTTGCCAACCGTTTGTGGGTAAAAACTGGTACCCGCGTGAGGCTTATCAAGATTTTTATTCTCGATGGACAGGACCGGATACCGAATCGACATTTGAATGGGAAATTGAAGTTGGAAAAGATGTATGGCTTGAAGTGGGTACTTTAGGCGCACTGTCTCTCGAAATTCTGGCAAGCTTCCAAGTTCAGGTGAACAATACCTTGATCCCGCTAGAGCGCTCAGTCGGGACGCATGGTCCTATTTTTAGAGGAAAGGTTCCTCAGTCTGCTTTCGAGAGACAATTTCAATTGTTCCGATTTAGCAGTAAGACAGCGCTCCCCGATGAGTCGAAACCACCCAGTATTTTTAACCGTCGATTGGGAGTAAGTGTGTACTATATTGAATTGACGTGAACCACCAAACGAAAGTCTGGTGGTTGCGAATTTAAGTCCATTTCATAAAGCGTCTTAGTGCTCAGTCATCAACTCGCCACTCCATAG
>CAZBPB010000247.1:0-6069 GCA_964493565.1 uncultured Pleurocapsa sp.
TCAGAGAGAGGCGCACGACGGCGTGTGTCTTCTGCTCCTTCGCCGAGGGTGACCATGCGCAAGAAAATCTGCCGGGTCAATTCCTGTGCCATAGGGTCAAGCTCATCATAAATATCATCTGCCCGCCGCGCCAGCGCACTGAGAACGCCACCCATCGTACGGTAAGCATCTAGCGTCAGCACAACGCCTTCACGTTTTTCAAAGAGTTCTGTGAGTGCATATTGCAGCAGTGGAAGCGACCCCGGCTGCTCACCGACATCCTGGATCATGGTGGCAACCAACCCGGTTTCCAGACTGACGCCTACCCGCTCGGCAGGCGCCACAATCGCCTGTTCCATTTCGCGGGCGCTTAACGGCACAATAACTTCGGTATGGCTGCGGACAAGCTCGGCAAAGCGCGGATAAAGCAGCGGGCGGTCATAAAAATCGGCACGCAGACTGAGAATGACCCGTACCCGGCCACGTGGGTCAAACGCCGCCGATAATAACTGCTCGATGAACTGCTTACGCATCCCTTCATCTTCGACCAGCGTAAACAACTCCTCAAACTGATCAACAATAAGAACCATCTCGGTTTCAGGATCGGCGGGCAAAACACGCTTGGCGGCGCGAACCAGACCACGCCGATCCTCTCGAAGCTGATCCAGCAATCCGGGAATCGGGTTAACCGAAATGCGAAGGAGGGCAGCTTCCAATTCTTCAAGAGGATAAGTGCCGGGAATCATTTCAGCGATAAAGGGCGCTGAAATCGCGCTAACACGCAGCGCCGGGATCAATCCGGCTTTGATTACGCTTGACTTACCGCTGCCACTTGGGCCAACCAAGACGAGAAAACGGGCGCTATCACCACGATCTTGTAAGCGATTCAGAAGCTGCTCGATGAATGCAGCGCGTCCAAAAAAATCGGCGGCATCAGCTTCTTCAAAGGAGCGTAAACCCTTATAGGGGTTGATGGGTTCAGGCGCAGGGATTTCCGATTTGCCGCGCGCGGACGATACTGCTTCAGCCGCCGGGGCGGAAATTACTGCCGACTCAGTCAGGCGCAGCATACGGGCACGTTCAACTGCCTGAATGCGACTATGCGCATCCAATTTGCTGTAGATTTGCTTGATATACCATCTGACGGTGCTGGGTGAAAGAAATAGTTTCGCCGAAATTTTGTGGTTATCGTCGCCCTCTACCATTAAACGCAGCACGTCTAGCTCACGTTCGGTAAGCGGATCAACCAGCGGCTGGTACTGTACTCTTGAGGCAACCACCGGCAATGCCGCGCGAAAGGCAGCAGCGAAACGCGCCGTATTTACGTAACGGCGAGACGGGTCTTTTGAGGTGGCCGTTTGCAATACCTCATCCAATGCGCCGGGTATTTGCGCGCTGCGCTGGCTGGCTGACGGGAGAGGTGTATACAGATGCCGATCAATGTATTCATCGGGGGTGCTGGCATCAGGGAAAGCGCGTTCGCCGGTCAACACTTCATAAATTACAAAGCCGAGGCTGTAAATATCGGTACGCGGGGTGAGCGGCTCGTTTTTGATCTGCTCCGGCGAAAGATATGCCGGTGTTCCAGTCAGGTTATAAGGCATATCGTGCAGACTGAGATCTTTGGCGATGCTGAAATCTGCAAGATAAGCATTTTCGTCTTCGTCCAACAGGATGTTATCTGGCTTGATGTCTCGGTGAATGATGTTATCGCGGTGAGCAATAGTCAGAGCTGCGGAGATCTGATCCAGTAAGCTGGCGGCGGCGGCAGGCGACCACACGCCCCGCGATACTGCTGACCGAAGATTGTCTGGCAGCCAGCGCATGACTAAATAGGCGCCTTCAGGATCGCGCCAGTAGTCAAATAACGGAACGATATGCGGATGCTCAAGCCGCGCGACAAGTTGCGCTTCTACTTCAAAACGGCGAACAAAGTCCGGTTGATTGGCAAGCTGCGGCTGAATAATTTTGACGGCGACATCACGCCCGACCGCCGGTTGATAGGCACGATATACGATACCGGAACTTCCCGCGCCGACGCGCTGGCGCAGTTCATATCCCTTAATAGTGGTGTTGGCATAAAGATCCTTGCGCATGCGAGGCTCCGATCCTATTCAATGCCTACGACTCTAGTATGGAAATACTAACGGGTATCCAAATTCCCCCCAAATTCACCCCACGCATGATAGTGACATGGCTTCTGCTAACGGTGTAGATTGCAATTAAGCAGCGCGTAATGTGAGGAGAACGGCGCTCACACAGAAGGAAATCGCCCGTAAGTGAAGGAGAAATCTAATGTTCCGCGTACTTGTACTTTTTCTAGCGGTACTACTTTTGGGTATATCCGGAGTTATCGTCGCGCAGGATGGGCCACCGCCGGGGCCGCCAATGGGTCGCCCGCCACTGGTGGAATGTGTAGAGGGTGAAACCATGCCGTGCGTCGAAATCGTTGATGAGATTAGTGACATTGTAGGAACTTGGCGGCGCTATTATGAGGCTGGTACCGCGATGACTTTCATGGATTATGGTGAAGATGGAAGCTGGAGAGTCACTAACGGTCCGCATGGCACAACAGATTTTGAAGGGACGACTACGATTGAAGATGGAATTACCACATTCCAACTGGATATTGAGCATCCGGCACCGGCAGCATGCTATGAGCCAGGCACTTGGGAACTCCGCCTAATCCGCTTTGGCGAACAACCTGTTGCCTTAACATATCAACGAATTGAAGACAACTGTTATCCGCGCATAGGGGATTTCGCTGAACCTATGCTGTACTTCGCAAATGATGATGTGGAGATTGCCAGGATTGTAGGCGTGCCAATGCAACTACAATCGCTTATTCCTTGCTCGGATGATGAAGCTGCCGAAGCATATCCCTGTGATGTGATCGCCACTTCGCCGGAAGATATTGCTGGCGTATGGAAACAATATCTTGGCTTCCTTGGGCCGAACGGTATGGGATACCTCCGCTACAACAGTGATGGCAGCTTTTCATTAGCAGATAGTATTGAAAACTCATCGGCTCCCTACGAAACCTTTCCCTTTGGAACCGTCAGTTTTGAGGATAAGGAAATGACGTTTACGGTTGACAGCGAAGTGCCGCCGGGATGTGAAACAGCCGTGTACTACATTCGCGTGATTCGCGTCGGTGATCAGCCAGTAGCGCTTGTCCCTACGCCAGTCAATGATGAATGTGTGCGCCGTCGCGATGGGGACATGGCTGAAGCGCTGATCTGGGCAGGCGCAGAATAGCACTATGTTAACCTGAGTTATGGCTCAGCGTTCTGAACGAGAAATGGTAATTTTCAGACCATCCCTGCTGCGCTGTGCCGTAGGGATGGGACATGTCTTGTACCCTCTCCTCAGCGTGTCAAACGGGAGAGGGTACAGCGTGGAAACCAACGGGAATACGGATATACAACTGCACGAAAACGATTGGCGCTATCGCACTACCTTGAAGTTAAACAGCGGGGTTCCCAGCGCACTCATCAAGTTCAACCAGATGGGCAGTATCATCTCGGCACCACGCGCCGTAGTAATATCACCCAGATCAATAACCGATTGCCAGCCGAACCATGTCTTGAGGATATCGGTCACCTGAGCTTTGGCGGCAGAGTCGTTACCACTCACAAACACATCATGATCGCCCGACAGGAGCGAGGGATTAACCATTACGTTTGTGTTCATGGTGTTTAGCGTTTTCACCACCTTGACCTGTGGGAAAGCGCGCTGGATCTGTTCGCCGAGCGAATCGGTATTGCAGATAGAAAGTGTGGGCGGCATTCCTCTTGAGAAATCAAGCGGGTTGGCGATGTCGAGCAGTACTTTGCCGTTCAAATGACTTTCACCAGCGAGCTTCAGCGCATCCAGCGAAGCGTCGCCTGCAGTGCAGTTGAAGAGGATCTCGCCAAAGGCGGCGGCTTCAGCAAAGGTAGCAAGTTTGACCTGAGGATGCTGCTGCTGCCACGCGCTGAAGGGGGGATTACCCATAAAATCGGGTACGGTCTGTGCCAGCGTCTTATCTACATCGCGTGTGCCTACCGTCACGTTGTGTCCCAGTTGGATTAGCTTTGCGCTAAACGTCCGCCCGACGGTGCCAGTTCCGAGGATTCCAATGTTCATATCATGTTTTCCTTGTAGTTATTCTCCGGTTTGGGAGTGGATAAAAAACAGCAACAACTCTACCCCCATCTTAACGGACGTGACAGCCAGTTAAACTCGCCAGGCGAGCGATGCCTGATTGAGCGCTTCCACTTCATCCGAAGTTAAAGAGAAGTTCAAAACCTCCGCATTCTCTAACGCCTGCTTGCCGTTCTTCGCGCCGGGGATAGGAAGTACGTTGGGATTTTCGATCAACCAACGCAGCGCAACCTGACCCGGGGTCTTTGCGGAGCGTTCGCCGATTTCGCGCAGCAGTTGGATTAAGGGTTGAATGGCATTCAACGCCCGGCGGTTATATTGAGGCAAAACGCGCCTGAAGAATCCGCGGGGCCGATTTTGCGCGGAATACTTACCGGTTAACCTGCCACCTGCCAGCGGAGAATAAGCGATGAGGGTGATTCCAAGATCACGGCACGCATCCAGAACGCCGTTCGTCTCTGGCTGACGGTGGAGAAGAGAATATTCAACCTGATTGGATGCAAGAGGAATCCCGCGTAGGGCAAGCGCCGCATGCGCCTCGCGCATTTGCCCGGCTGAATAGTTACTCACGCCGACTGCCCTAACTTTTCCTGCCACGACTGCATCCGCCAGTTGATCCATTAACCCGGAAATAGACAGGCGTCGGTTCGGGAAGTGATGCTGGTACAGGTCAATTGTGTCACGGCCCAGGCGGGCCAGGCTCGCTTCCAGTTCGTCTGGAAACCGTTCCGCCCGGAAAGAAAAACCACCGGGAAACTTAGAGGCGATCAGCACGTCCTTGCCGCGCGCGAGTTCTCCCAGACGTAACTCAGATGCACCGCCGCTGTACATGGCCGCGGTATCGAACAAATTCACGCTCGCCTCTATGCTCAACTCGAGCGCGCGTTTCTCCTCATCGTAACCGTGAGCGCCGCCGTATGCAGTTTTGGCAGGATGTAAACGGGCAAACCCTTTTGCATCGCCCCAGGTCATTGCACCGACTCCGAGGCGAGGTACTTTCAAGCCGCTTAGCCCTAAGGTTGTTTGGTGTTCCATCGTTGATAATCCTTTCGTGCGTGAGTTCAGTTGACCGGACATTTCCGACTCTGGTTCATGAAGTACGCGAATATCGGCGCACGGGCTGTCCATCGGCTCCGTAAACAGTGGAAAAGGCGCTTTCAACGCTTAGCTCGAATAGGATAAAAGTATCGTTTCGCGGGTAGGATGTGCTGGCGTTGGCGATCTGGCGTATGGACTGGCCTTCTACAAGCACACCCCGCCCCTCAACATAGAACTCATAGAACTCCCATGGCCCCCCATCGGGGTTGGTAATCGTGCCGTGCAGCACATATCGCCCATCGGTAATCAGGTCATGCTGTTTTGGTGAAGTTGATCCCATGAAGATGAAGAGACGCTCATCGCTAACAATTGGCCTGACCGGATGTAAGCGCGGTGAACCATCCTTACGAATGGTGGCAAGATAAGCCACACGGTCGTGTAAGCGTTCTTTGCCAAAGGCGGCCAATTTAGGATCTTCTACGGCCAACCGAAGCCAACTCATTGTGATACCTCCCGAAGTCATGCACTGCTGAAAATTGCAGTCTAAGCGCTATTGGCGTAAGATTAGACAGACCTGTCTATCTCGTAATAATACGGACAGGTCTGTATCATGTCAAGTGCTCCATCGGGAAGTGTCGTGTTTGAGTATTAGTAAGGCTGGCAATTGCAGCAGCATCGAACATGACGGCGGGCAGTTAATCTGCAATTACTGGAAAGAGGGGCAAAGCATGACAGACTCAAAGGATGAGGCTAAAACATCGGCACGAGAAGCCATTTTGGAGACGGCTGCTGATCTCTTCTTTCGTGAAGGATTCCGGGCAGTGGGTGTTGATACCATCATTAAACAGGCTGATATAGCCAAGATGACTTTATATCGCCACTTCCCTTCTAAAGACGATTTAATCG
>CAZBPB010000248.1:0-5991 GCA_964493565.1 uncultured Pleurocapsa sp.
GGCCTCTCCACCAGCGCGGCGAATTTCATCAACAACAAACTCACCACACTCGTTGTCTACGTCTGCAACAACAACTTTTGTGCCCTGTCGGGCAAATTCCAGCGCGGTAGCGCGCCCGATGCCAGAACTTCCGCCGGTAACAACCGCAACTTTTCCAGATAAGCCCTTCATTGAAAAACTCCTTTCGAAGCTAATTTTGTGCTGTCCTGCCTCTGACGATTAGCGGCGACCCTCATGGTCACCGGTTAAGCCTGTAGAGATGAGCATCTGATGAGGAATATTTAGCCTCGCGCCGAAAGGGATTTATGTTTACTTCCAGCTTAGCGCGCGGGTGAAACTGACATAAGTAATGAATGTCACACACAGCCGATCTGTATGTCACAAGTGCGTTTAACGGGTGTTTTAGGGAGTGCGGATGTAACCGCCTGCTGCCGGCGTAACGGTTTGACGGCTTTGCCAGCAGCAGGAACGTTTAGCCTTCGTTCAACTCAATCTCATCGGTGCTGGCGGGGACAAGTGCTGCAACGATAGTGGCTGCCCAACTCTGGATCATTTCCCAATCACGGAAATCACCGGATGGTGCGTTAGCCAATTTAACAATGGAGCGTTCAAAGAAGCTCAACGTAGCGCCGTCGAGGTTACCGTGAAACAGGATGACATCACGCGGTTTGATGCGCTCAACGGTGGATTGAACAGCATCCGGGAATTTCCAACCTTTTGTCAGTTCGTTAGGGTCTCCTTGCCCGGTGGGGCCGCTGGAGAATATCCAAACGGGGCGCTGCGATAACGCGCTTTCATATCGCCGCAGAAAATCAACTGCCGATTGCTGCCACTGTCCGGCGTAAATCGCGCTGCCTAAAACAACCGCTTCGTAAAGCTCTAAATCAACAACTTCTTCCACAGAACGAACATCAACTTCAAGCGCGCAAGAGTCCAGAAGCTCCTCTCCTATGACCCCGGCAATTTCAGCCGTTGAATGATGTTTGGTGGCATAAGCCACGAGAACGCGTTTCATAAAAAAATCTCCTCAGCGTATGGGCAACAGGCACAGCGGACACCTTTTCGACATACCTGCTCTATACATTTTGAGTTCCCACTTGCGAAGCGCGAGGCTGGTTTACGTTGTTTTGTGCACAACCGCTGCGGGCAAATGTGGATTTCAAAGCACAACTTCATTGTCTGGAGAAGGGCATACCGCTTTGTAGTGAGCCTTGTCATCAAGAACGAATGACATTCATTCCTTATCGTTAAATGCAAGTTCATATACCATGCGAATAAGTAGTGGAGAGGATATTTATTATGCTGTCACGGGTGCTTGTACCCTTAGATAGGTCTGTGCTAGCGCAAACGGCGCTGGATTTTGCGGAGCGGGTGGTGAACAGCCAGTGCGAGATCATTTTGCTAACCGTCGTTGAAGAGTCGGATCTGCCGGTTTACGACCCGAACCAGAAGCTGAACCCGGAATATGACGTTGTAAGCAACACATTTGAGGCATCAAAGCGTCATCTGGCTGAAATTGCCGAAGGACTGCGCGAACGAGGTATCCACGTCATGACCTGTGTTGAAGTGGGAGATGCCGCGCAGGTGATTGCCCGCGTCGCCAATTCGTTGAATGTAGATATGATCATCATGTCTACTCACGGACGTTCGGGCATTGATCGGCTGCTGCATGGTAGCGTGACCGGGCAGGTTCTAGGGCTGGCTGTACAGCCGGTGCTGGTGGTTGGCGGTCAGAAGCACCAGCGCGTTTCAACCGCTGAAAAGGCGGCTGTAAATCTGCTCTGGGCGATTTGATTTATTCGGACGCTTTGCTTGGCGGCGGCACAATATCGTCAATGTTGTGTTTTACGGCGTAGGCCGTCGCCTCTGCCCGGTTAGCGGCGTTGATTTTGGCTAAGACGCTGCTAACGTAATTTCGTACTGTGCCTTCCCCTAAATACAGCTTAACGGCAATCTGCCGGTTGGTCAGCCCGTGAGCGACCAATGAGAGCACTAGCAGTTCCTGCGGCGTCAAATCGTTAAAGGCGGCGGCTTGCTGCGCTCTATCCGCCTTGCGCATTTCGGAAAATACGGTGGCAGTTAGCGCCGGATCGAGGATATTTTCACCCCGGCTAACGCGTTCGACTGCCTGAACCAGATCATTATCGCCGATGCGTTTGAGCACATAGCCGGATGCCCCGGCGCGAATAGCCGCGAAGAGAAGCTCATCTTCGCCATAAGTAGTGAGTACAATTACGCGGCATCCATCCACCGTAGATACAATCTGGCGGCATGCTTCAATGCCGGAAATACCGGGCATACGGATATCTAGCACCGCAATATCGGGCTTGTATTCGCGTGCCTTTAAGACTGCTTCTTCGCCAGTGGCGGCTTCCGCAACCACGCGAAACTGATGATGTTCCAGCAGCGCGCGCAGCCCCAGCCGCACAACGGAATGATCATCGGCGATGAGAACACGCACCGATTCACGCATAAATTTTTCCTTTGTTAGACGAGCAGATTCACAGGTAGTATAAATGCAAATCAGCTTACCGGATGCGATTCTCTATGACGAGTAACAAATCACCTTCAAAAGAGGTGACAATTGTCCTTACAACTCTGAAAGATATTGCCGAAGCAGTCATCCATGCTGCCGAGGCTGGAACTTTGAAACAGGTTCTACAACAAATTGCTTATGTTGCTAAGCAGCTTGTGCAATCACGCTACGCGGCGCTGGGCATTCCCGGCGAACATGGTACGTTGAAATATTTTGAAGTTGCAGGAATCACTGAGGATGAAATAAAACGGATCGCACATCCCCCGGTCGGGCGGGGACTGCTAGGGGTGATCATGCACGATCGTGAAGCCCTGCGGCTTGAGCATTTGCATGAACATCCCCGCAGCAGTGGTTTCCCTGAGAATCACCCTGAAATGGATCGGTTTCTAGGCGTTCCTGTTCAGGCCGGGGTACAGCTTTTCGGGATGCTGTATTTGACGGATCGGCTGGATGACCTTCCTTTTACGCAGGAAGATCAATGGCTGGTGGAATCTCTGGCGGGATACGCCGCGCTGGCGATTGCCGGAACGCAGTTAAGCGAACAGCGAGGCCGTTTGGCGCTTCTGGAAGAGCGCGAACGCGTGGGTATGGAACTGCATGACGGCATCATTCAATCGTTGTATGCGATAGGGATGCAGCTTCAACTGCTTCAGCTAACGCAGCCGGCAAGCAGCGATGAAGTGGCAAAAGCCACGCGCAGTTTGGACGTGGTGATTGAAGATATTCGCCACTACATTTTGAATCTCAAAGTTGCGAGCTACGAACAGCAATCGCTGCGGGTGTATTTGCTAGATGTACTAGCGCGGCTGCACGTTCCCGAAACCTTAACTGTGAACCTTAGCGCGCCTGACCGCCAACCGCCATTTGGCCCGCCAGTGGTTGAGGCGGTGTGCCAGATCGCCTATGAAGCGATCAGCAACGTGATTCGCCATGCACAGGCGACAGAAGCATCTATCGAAATCACTGAAGACCTGCATCATTTCCAGATGGTGATCAAGGATAACGGGCGCGGTTTTAGCCCGGCAGGCGACGGAAAATATCATGGTCTGGGTTTGCTCAATATGATTCAGCGCGCGCGAATTTACGGGGGAGACATGGAGGTTCAGAGCACGCCCGGCGAAGGAACGCGATTAACGCTAACGCTGCCGATTTGACGGGCTTGAGGCTTTTCGGCAAATGCTTATTTGACCGGGGCGGCGGGGCAGTTTGTTCGCAAAAACTACTACGGTGTTTCAGTGCTAGCGAGAACAATGGGCGATCATAAATGTGGCATTTGTCATAGTTACGATATGACCGTCGTCTATCGGGATTATTCTACAATAGGCATAAACGGCATGTTGGAGGATATGTCATGTTAAGAGAGACAAAGGTGCGCAGCTGCATGACCTCTCCGGTAATTTGGGTCACGCCGGGTACTTCGCTGCCCGCAGCCAAACAGGTGATGCTGGAAAAAAATATCCGACATCTGCCAGTCGTCAAAAACCAGAAGTTAGTGGGCATTCTGAGCAGCGGCGATATTCGCCGCACCAGCCCATCGGATGCAACGTCATTAAGCGTCTGGGAATTAAATTATCTGTGGGATCAAATGCTGGTTGAAAGCTCGATGACCACCAGAGTGATCACGGTAACGCCGGATAGCTCACTGCTTGAGGCGGCGCGTTTGCTGATCGAACATCGCTTTGGCTGCCTGCCCGTCGTAGGCGCAAACGGTCATCTTGAGGGGATGCTGACTGAAGTGGATATTTTGCGTTTCTTAGTGAAGTCTATCGAAGAAGCTGAACCACCTTATGCTGATGTAGTAGACGAAAGCTGGACGGCAACTTCACTATGAACGTTTACGACGTTATGACCCGCGACCCTGTGGTGATACATGCCAACGCATCTATTGCTATTGCGCTGCGCAAAATGGAAGAAGC
Organism: uncultured Pleurocapsa sp.; assembly: GCA_964493565.1. Classification (GTDB taxonomy): domain Bacteria; phylum Chloroflexota; class Anaerolineae; order Aggregatilineales; family Phototrophicaceae; genus Flexifilum. The sequence continues at coordinate 4,453 of CAZBPB010000248.1, forward strand.
GAGCTGCCATCACCTGCCGGTATTGAGCGCTGAAAAGCATTTGCTGGGGATATTGAGCTTTGGCGACTGCCAGATTGCCCTTGGTAAGCCGTTAAACGGAAGAAAGAAGCTTCTATATCCTACGCTTGGCGGAAATGTTTCGGTAGCGACAGCTATGACCTATGCGCCAATCGCTATTGAGGCAGATGTGCCGGCTTCTGAAGCGGCGCGCCTGATGCTGGAAAATTATATTGGCTGCCTGCCAGTGATGCGCGGGGAAACGCTCATTGGGATTGTGACCCGTTCCGATTTGCTGGTGGCGTTTATGGCGCTGTCGGAAAAAACAATATCGCTGTATAACAGATAGTTGCAGCCAGCCCCCATATCCACCCCTTTTCCCTACGGAGAGGGGTTTCTTCATGTAATGACCCTCAGAATGTGCCGGATTTTCCGGCTCGCCGCGGCTGTAAACACGCGCGATATTACTCATAGGCATCCCAAAAACCGATAAATGCTACCCCTATGAGATTACACATGTCACTAATCCAATCAAGCTGGCGGGCGCATCATTAAGGGATAGTCATTACTGGCTGCGAGTCTGCTTGCGTAGGGCTTACTGTCAGTACAGCAGGGCATGATTTAAGGGCTTGTTTTGGAAGAATCAGTAGAGTTAGGAGTAATCAATGGCGATTGATTTTATGACTTTAGACGGTAACGAGGCAGTCGCACGCGTCGCGTACAAGCTGAACGAGGTCATCGCCATCTACCCGATAACGCCCTCGTCTGCGATGGGCGAGTGGTCGGATGAATGGTCTGCGAATAATCAACCCAATCTTTGGGGAACGATTCCCAAAGTCGTAGAGATGCAAAGCGAGGCGGGGGCGGCAGGGACGGTTCATGGCGCGCTGCAAGCGGGGTCGCTCACGACGACATTTACAGCCTCTCAGGGCTTGTTGTTGATGATCCCGAATATGTACAAGATTGCGGGGGAACTTACGCCCGCGGTGTTTCATGTCGCGGCGCGTTCGCTGGCGGCGCAGGGGCTTTCCATTTTTGGTGATCACAGCGATGTGATGGCGGTACGGGCGACGGGATGGGGCTTACTTTCGTCAGCCTCGGTGCAGGAAGCACAGGACTTTGCGTTGATTGCGCAGGCAGTGACCTTAAAGTCACGCGTGCCTTTCATTCACTTCTTTGACGGATTCCGTACCTCGCACGAAGTTGCCAAGATTCAACTGCTAAGCGATGACGATCTGCGGGCGATGATTGATGATGACCTGATCATTGCGCATCATCAGCGCGCGCTTTCACCGGAAAAACCGTTCATTCGTGGTACGGCGCAAAACCCTGACGTGTACTTTCAGGCAAGGGAGACGGTCAACCCATTCTACAGCGCCTGCCCGGACGTTGTGCAGGAGGCGATGGATCAGTTTGCGGCGATTACCGGACGGCAGTATCACCTGTATGAGTATCACGGCGCGCCGGATGCTGAGCGGGTGATCGTCGTGATGGGATCTGGCGCTGAGACGACGCATGAAGTTGTAGATTATCTGAACGAAC
>CAZBPB010000249.1:0-359 GCA_964493565.1 uncultured Pleurocapsa sp.
GTTGTCTTTTTGACATCCTTATCCTCAATCTTCACCTTCTTGCGGGTCTTCACATCGTAAAATTCAACTGCCATTTCAAAAGCTCCTCAAACTAAAATGATCTACTGCATTGCCGTGCTGTTGAACAGCTATTGCAACTATGAATAGAAATAGCGGCGAAAAAAGAGGTCGGCTCATTTCTGAACCGACCATTTTTGAAACTACTATTTCTTTTCTACCGGGTATGACGCTTTGTCCCAGTCACCTTTGCTGACAAACTTCGTCAGCCAGCGATTGTCACTGGTCTTGCCGCGCAGCCCGTAACGAGTCTGCCCGTTCTTGGTGGTGAAGGTTGTCTTTTTGACTTCCTTATCCTCAAT
>CAZBPB010000249.1:452-1381 GCA_964493565.1 uncultured Pleurocapsa sp.
TCAATCTTCACCTTCTTGCGGGTCTTCACGTCATAGAACTCGACAGCCATTTCAAGACTCCTTTGGCGCAACGATTTACAAAAAAACGTATTACCGAATCCGACTATACCATAGTTTTTTAAAGATGATCAAGCGAAATTGAGGGAAAACGGTTTGTAGTTCGTAATAATCTTCCCGTGTTAGGTTAGAATTTACTGTAATGTGTGGATTAGCTACCCGGAATCGTCGCTAAAACACGCTGAATCTTTAAGGCGAGATGAAGGATCAGACGGTTGTCAGCATCATCTAAATCGAGGCCTGTGAGTTCAGCAATTCGATCCAAACGGTAAACCAGCGTGTTGCGGTGAACATCGAGATCAGCAGCGGCTTTGGCAAGATTGCCGTTGGCCTCAAAAAAGCCGATCAACGTGCGGGTTAGGTCGCCCTGTTTACGTCCGTCATGCTCTACCAGCCCGCCGAGGGTTTCCTGATAGAAGCGTCGCATCGGCTCAAGGTTTCGTTCTTTCAAAGCCAACAGCAATTGAAAGAGTTTGAGATCGCCATAATAAGTTGTCTGTTCACGATCACCAAGCTGATTGGCAATACTGACTGAATTTTTGGCTTCACGATAGGCTTCCCGCAAATTCACCAACCCACAGACTGGACGGCTGATGCCTGCTGCTACTAAACCGCTAGGCGTGCGCGTGGCAAGCTGAGCGCGTACCTCGTCCACAATACGGCGAACACGCATCACCTGCGTGGCATTTTCCATCGGGTACAGGGCAACAATGACATCAACATACTGCCCCGCGGCTCCGTCTAGCTGCCGACGAGTTTGATCATCACGTACAAGCGGAATCAAGGACTCCAGCGGCAAGCTGGTTCCTTGCTCGGTTACAGCACGAAAAACAGCAACCATGTACATGGACTGCGGCTCAAAACCAGCTTGA
>CAZBPB010000249.1:1391-3986 GCA_964493565.1 uncultured Pleurocapsa sp.
CTTGATGGGCACGCGTGGTCAGCATGTCATCATCAGTGGCAGTTCCACTTAACCACATCTGTACCCAATCACCACGCGCCTGCTCTACGGCAAAGGCAATCGCCCGGCTTTTGGCCAGTTCAATTGCGCATACGTCTGCCCCGTAAGTGAGCACCAGATGATCAAATTCATCCAATTTTTCGTGGCTGTCTACTAATGACAAATATCCGGCAACACGTTTTTCAACTTTCAGGACAGTGGTATAGCCCAGTGGGCTGGGGACAATCGAACCTTCAATGTGCGGAGCATCGCGACTTAACCAGTTTTGGAACGCGCCATAGGGGAGGCTTTGCATAAGCGCTCGTCCGCCGGTTCCAGGACGCCGTGGGACATTCGGATACACTTGCGCCATAAGCACACCGGCATCATCGTGCACAACGACGGGTTTCGCCGTGGCACGCGACAGGATTTGCAGGAGGCTATTGAAATCCCGGTTTTCGGCGGCAAGGCGCGTCAACTGACGTTGAATTTCAATCGCGCGCTGCTGCATCTGCGCCTTGTGGTTGATGATTAGCGTATTTACTGCCCTTTCGACGCGTGGCAGGCTGCTATCTTCGGGCAGCGCAAGCAGCGCAATACTGGCGTCGCTGGCAGCAGTGGCAGCGGCGTTGGTTACCTCTTCCTGAACGGCAATCGCCCCAACACCCGCCTGCGAGAGGCTGCGAATTACATCGGCCAGCGTCATACGGCTGTCATAACTACGCAGCACGTCCATAGACACCAGCGCCAGTTCACCGCCATAAATCTCAGGAAAAGCTGGTGGCTGGGCGCTCACCATAACCGCATAGGTAATGGTTTGCTCAGGAGTTCCAGTTATCAGAGATGTACCCAATGGAAGGGCAAATTGCAGGAGCGATTGTATAGAAACGCTGTTGGCTTCAGTCATTTTCACGAAAACTCGAGCAGGTTACGTTAGATTACTAGTGTAACTGAACCTGCTTTACGTGAATAATACTGTTTTATCCGAACGTATTGCGCGTCTTTTTGTTAATTTCAACCAAAACGCCTACAAAACGAAGCGGGGCGGCATTGTAAACATGCTGCGCCCCACTAACCAAATTGTAGAATCGTGACAACTAGATACGTCTAACTGCCAGTTTCAGAGTTTCGCCGTCAATTGAGGTGTCTTTACGCGGGTCACCATCTGGATCTGGCGCGTAAACAGCGCGATGATAGCCATTGGTCGGCTCGCCTGTTTGCAGCGCAATCGCCAGCGTTTCTGATTGAATATAATCGGCAAACTGCGCAACTGCTTTTGCCAATTTGTCAGAGGCGGCATACTGGATCTCAATCTGGTCACTGATATCAAAATCAGCCTCACGGCGCAGGGTCTGCACACGGCGAACAACTTCGCGTGCCATACCCTCCATCATCAAGTCATCGGTTAGACGAACATCTAATGCAGCAACATAGCCACTGTCTTCGGCAACCGCGAAGCCTTCTTTAGGGATGCGCTTCACTTCAACTTCTTCCGGCGCGGCTTCAAAATTAGCATCGTCAAAACTGACAACGATGTTTTCGCCACGCAACAATGCCTCTGCATAACTGCGCACTGCGTGGGCATCGCCTTCACGCAGATGCTTTTGAACGCGAGGGAAGTCCTTGCCGAACTTCTTGCCCAGAACACTCGGCAAGGGGTTTAACTTGTATTCTACGGTGGAACCAGCATCAAGCAGAACAGAAACCTGCTTGACGTTCAGTTCACTGGAGATCAAGTCTTCCAGGCGTTGAACCGTCGCTGCTTCAGTGTGATCGCGTACCGCAAAGCTGGCAGAAGCCAATGGCTGACGTACCCCGATATTCACGTTTTCGCGGGCTGCGCGACCAAGACTCACCAAACGCTGCGCAAGACGCATCTCAGCAATCAGCGACTGGTTGATCAGGCTGGCATCCGCTTCAGGAAACAGGGTCAAGTGCACACTTGGTGAGGCGTTTTCATCCGCCGACAGCACCAGATTGCGATAAATGGTATCCGCAACAAAGGGCATTGTTGGCGCTAATAATTTGGACACCGTGACCAGGCATTCATACAGCGTGGCATAAGCAGCCAGTTTGTCGGAATCGCTCTCACTTTTCCAGAAACGGCGGCGGCTAAGGCGAAGATACCAGTTGCTCAGGCTTTCGATGAATGCCTGAATCGGGCGTGTCGCGCCGGGAACATCGTAGTTATCAAATGATTCTGTCACCTGCCCGACCAATTGATGCAGTTCCGCCAAAACCCATTGATCTAACGGATCGCGGTCAGCCACCGTAGGCGCGTCTGTTGAAGGAGTCCAGTTGTCAAGATTGGCATAGGTGACAAAGAAACTGTAGGTATTCCACAACGTAAGCCAGAAATTACTGATCACCTTGCCAACCAGGTCTTTGGAGAAACGACGAGGTTCTCCCGGGGGGCCGCTTGTGAAGAGATACCAGCGGAACGCATCTGCGCCATGCGTATTCAGCACGTCCCAGGGATCAACTACGTTGCCCTTGCTCTTAGACATCTTCTCGCCTTTTTCGTCGAGGATCAGCCCAAGACAGATCACATTTTTGAACGAAGTTCGCTCAAAAAGC
>CAZBPB010000249.1:3996-5984 GCA_964493565.1 uncultured Pleurocapsa sp.
GTAGAACCACCCGCGCGTCTGGTCAACCGCCTCACAGATGTAATCCGCCGGGAACTGCTGCTCAAACATCCCCTTCTCATCATGAGCAGGATAACCCCATTGTGCTACTGGCATAGCACCACTATCAAACCAAACGTCAATCACTTCGGGAACACGACGCATGATGCCACCACCACCCTTTGGATTCGGGAAGGTGATTCCGTCTACATACGGGCGATGCAAATCCAGACCAGTCAAATCGCGACCCGCAAGCTGGCTCAGTTCAGCGACGCTGCCAACACACAGCATATCGTCCGTTTTGTCATCTACCCAGATGGGTAGTGTCGTTCCCCAATAGCGCTCGCGACCTAGTGCCCAATCCTTTAGTTCAGTCAGCCAATTACCGAAACGGCCTTCGCGGATATGACCGGGAACCCAGTTGATCTGGTTGTTCTCAGCAATCATCTTATCGCGATATTCGGTAGTGCGGATGAACCATGTATCACGCGCGAAATACAGCAACGGCGTACCACAGCGCCAGCAGAACGGATATGTATGCTCGTAGGTATCAGCTTTATAGAGCAAGCCACGACGGCGCAAATCTCGCGTAATTTCGGGATCGGCGTCTTTTACCCACATTCCGCGCCATTCCTTGACCGCATCTATGAACGCGCCTTCTGCATTTACCGTTTGAAGAACGGGTAAATTATTGGTTTTTCCAACAGCCATGTCGTCCACACCAAAAGCTGGCGCGATATGCACGATACCACTACCGTCGTCGGTACTAACAAAATCACCGGCGACAACATAGGCATAGTCTTTATCCACAGGGAGGAAGGTATACAATGGGCGGTAATGTTCACCCAACAGTTCCTTGCCCTTGAACTTACGGACGATTTTGTAATTTTCTGGCTGTTGAAGAACCTGCGACATACGCGCTTCGGCAAGGATTAACTGCTCAGTTTCCTCACTATCCTTGACCGGGCCTTCAACCTGCACATAATCAACATCTTCGCCGATGGCCAGCGCGACATTTGCCGGAAGCGTCCAGGGTGTAGTCGTCCACACCAGGAAATAAACCCCGGGCTTATCGCGCAGCGGAAAACGCACGTAAACGCTAGGATCACGCACATCTTTATAGCCAAGCGCGACTTCATGACTGCTCAATGGCGTTCCACAGCGAGCGCAGTAAGGGACAACCTTTAGCCCTTTATAGAGCAGGTCTTTTTCCCAGAACTGCTTCAGCACCCACCAGATGCTCTCCATGTAGTCATTGGTGAAGGTAACATAGGCCTTATCTAAGTCCGTCCAATAGGCCATACGCTCGGTGAAGCGTTCCCATGCACCGATATTGCGAATGACGCTGGTACGACATTTCTCGTTGAACTTATCAATGCCATATTCTTCAATCTGATACTTGTGCGAAAAGCCAAGTTCCTTCTCGATGGCAAGCTCTACCGGCAGGCCATGTGTATCCCAGCCGCCCTGACGTAGGGCGTAATAACCGCGCATGGTCTTATAACGCGGAAAGATATCTTTGAAGGCGCGCGCCAACACATGATGCACACCGGGGTTGCCGTTGACCGTCGGCGGGCCTTCATAAGTGATATACGGCGTATTGCCGGCGCGTTCTTCCATTGAACGTTGGAAGATGCGGTTCGTGCGCCAGTAATCAAGACCTTCTTTTTCCAGTTTTTGTATATCAACCTTCGGGCTGACTGCCTTAAACATCCCGTCGCTCCATTATTAGTCAAGTTGTTGAGTTGTGGTTGAATCAAAAAATTGGTGCTGTTGAACTAAGCACCGTTGCGATGAAGAATGCAGGCAATCGCCCGCGGTGTGAGCTTAAATCTCAGCACCACGGTTTCACCTCCAAGAATCAATGGATGATCAAGCAGAAGTCATAAGTGCATTATCGCTCAAATTCTGCAATTGCGGTAGTGCTGCCTGAAAACGGGAGTGGGGAAGATATGGGATATAAGGTAAACTAGCGGAATGAACCCATGTCC
>CAZBPB010000250.1:0-5975 GCA_964493565.1 uncultured Pleurocapsa sp.
GGGAAGCAAGATTGAAGAACGGACGAGTTTGAGGGGAAGCCAAGCGCAGCGCAGCGGGGGTGAGGTCAAGGTCATATCCCGCTATTTCCCCACTCCCTAAGCCTGCTGTCAGTTGAGGCAGGCAAACTATTGGGCTATACTCGGTTTTAGGTCGCGCTGGTAATGTCCCGTTTATGAACGCGGCTTGATTTCTTTGGAACAGAGCACAAGAGAGTGAGTTTTTGGTATGGCTCAGGAATACCGCAGTGAAATCCTTGAGCGCATCCTTAAGACATTGCATATCGCCGCCGATGGTGTGAAAGCCTCGGTGATCGTCAATATTGATGGGTTACTGGTCGCAGCATTTCCTCCCGGCAACGAAGAAAACCCGCATGAAAACCCGACCAGCAGCCCGCAGGTAGCGGCAATGTCTGCTACGCTGGTAGGTCTAGCGGTGCGTACATTAAACAGGCTTGCGCAGGGTGAACTTGAACGCCTCTTAATTGAAGGTGAGGAGGGGGTGATGGTGATTTATCCCGCCGGGCGAGCATCGGTTGCAGTTCTGGTCGAAAAGGGTGCGCGTTTAAGTCATGTGCTGTATGCCACCCGTAAGGCTGCCGCTGAAATCATGGAAGTGTTAGGCGGTTAGCCCCGGACAAAGGGAATCAAAAACGGACGCCCTGTCAGCGTCCGTTTTTATTAGCTATTCCGCCAGCTCAGGGCGTTTTGCCTGCAGGAACATTGCCCGCATCAACATCTTGCCCAACGCAATCGTATCACCATCACGCAAGGGATGGGGCTGGTGCGAAGCCAGTTTCACGCCATTCACTGAAGTGCCGTTGCTGCTGCCCAGGTCGTAGATCTCGAGCTTTTTCTGATTCTGGCGAATAATGGCGTGTTTCCGGCTAACACCGAGGCGATATGCGGCAAATGCTGTCAGGTCAACATCCGGCATGGTGCCAGTTGCCGGGTCACGCCGCCCCAATGCAATTTCCCCTTTGGGGAAAACTAGAATAGGGGTAGCCGCGCCTTCTACTTCCAGCCGTAAAATCATGTCTTCTTCAAATGCCGCTGAACCAGCACTGCCAAGCGCATTTACTTCATCAGTGCTTAGTTTTCCGCCTTCGTCGTCAACCAATTCGCCTTCAGCATTACGCACAAAACGTTTGGTGCCAACAATAGCTTGCTCGCCGACAAGGCTGCTGCCACAATTCTCACAAATGAGCGAGCCTACACGGTTGATTTCGCCACAGGTAGGACACCTGGGGTGCGCTGTCGCCGGGTTTGCTGCGTTACCGGGATCGTTTTCAATGACCTTAGCCATCATCGTTTGAGACGCGGGCGAAGGCGGAGTGAGCGGCCCGGTCATATTGGGCTGGCTTCCGGAACCGTCATGAACACCATTTGCCGGCGATGACGGTGGTTGTGCGTTCGAGTTATTCTGAGAACCGTTGTCCATAATTTGGGATTGCTGCTTCGCCTTGTAGAGCATTTCTGGATCATTACCTACATTTTCATTGTATTGAAACAGGGGTTGGGTGCAAGCAATTTTGCGTTAAGCTCATCAATCTCTGACGTTGACAGCCGAACAATTCGCGGGCAAAGTTGAATCCATGACCATCGCAAGAAAACTGCTGCCCTGGCTGGTCGCGCTGATTTTACTGGCATTTGCTACGCGCTTGTTCGATCTCGGCGGGCAAAGTCTGTGGTTTGATGAAGGCTGGTCAGCCTATGCTGCAATGCAGGCTGATTTACTTTCTGCCGTGAATGCTGATGCGACCAATCCTCCGTTGTATTACATACTGATCAACCTGCATACCCGTGTTGCAGGAGATAGTGAATTTAGCCTGCGCCTACTTTCATTGTGGGCGAGTTTGCTAACTATTCCGCTAATCTATCAACTTGCCCGCCGCCTGGTGAGCGCGCATGCTGGAATATGGGCTGCCGCTGCCGCATGTTTTCTGCCGCTGTTGTGGTGGTCTGCCCGTGAAGCGCGCATGTATAGCTGGCTGGCGCTGCTGGCGGTGATTATCGCCTTAAGTTTTCACACCTTAATCACGAAGCCGACGCGCTATGCGTGGGTCGGGTTATGGTTAGGGGAACTGGGGCTATTGTACAGCCATAATACCGGGCCGATTGTGGTGATGTGGCTGAATATCGCCGCGGTTTTGGCATGGCTTGGTGCGCGTTCATTTTCAAAACCTGATGCAAAGATATGGACCGCCGGACAGATAAGTGTTGTCATCCTTTGGCTGCCATATCTGTTTGGTCGCTTCTTGCTGCTGCCAGAGGCAAACGCTGGCCTCCAAAATACCACGCCGCTAACGCTGGAAACGCTTCTTAATTTGTGGCGCGGGTTCTGGGAAACCCCGTGGGAGCGAATCATCTTTGGGAATGAGCCAGCGTGGCCGTACGTGGTGCTGTTTGCGGTGCTGCTAATTCTGCTGCCCTATCGTTGGAAGGGCGCGCGCTGGTCACTGCTGCACGTAATGATCTGGGTTGGAGGAATCTTTACTGGCCTCGCGGTACTTGGTAATGAATTTCACGGACGCTATCTGGTGATTGCCGCGCCTTTTGTGGCGATTTTAGTCGGGATGGCGCTGACACATGTGCCGATTAAGCCGCTGCGCTGGACGTTGGGGGCGTGGCTTGTCGTTATTTTTGGCGCAAACTTTATTTACAACCTCGAACCTCCATACCGTCACGACGATGCGCGCGCGCTGGTGCAGCATTACGCCGATACGCTGGATGCCGGGGATTCGGTGATTGCATGGTCGTATGCTGACCGCTACGAGCTTTCCTATTACTGGAATCGCCTGCATCCAGCCGCACAGCGAATCATCCTGGCTGAAGGCGCAGGTTTAAGCGATGTTTTACCGCTGTTACCTGTATCGGGCGATGTGGCTTTGAACGTGTGGTACACCCAGCGGGCAGATTATCGCGGCATGATGGACTGCCTGCTGGCGCATGGAACCAGCCAGTACCCGGAAGTGGTAGATGTGTATGGCATGTCCTCGCGCTTATACCGCGAACCATCATTACAACCCCCGCAGTTAAGCCTTACCAGTATTGATGTAATGCAGGGACTGGAACCGTTCGCGCACATTGATCAGGTTGGCGAACTCACCCCGCAGCCCGCCAATCAGGTGCTATGTGTACCCATCAATTTGACATTATCCCGGCAAACGGACGCCGATTTGAAGGCGGCGCTCATCGTGCATAATGCTCTCGGCTGGGAAATTGCCCGCGCAGATGCGCCATTTGCGACGGCTGACCAGCGCGCTACGTCAGCTGCGCTGCCTGAGGATGTTTTCACCGCATTTGCCGCGCTGCGCCTGCCTGCTGGCACACCCTCTGGCGAGTATCAGGTGACGCTGCGGGTATACGATGAGCTTTCTCGTCCATCAGGTTACCCGCTGCTTCAGGATGGGGTTCCTGTATTAGGACGGGATGCCGTGTTAGGCATATGGATGGTTACTCAGGGCGATTGGGATGATTACGCGCCCGATTTACCCGTGATACCAGAACATCAGATTGGTGATCTTACGCTTGTTGCTCATGATGCAAGCCCCCAAACGCTGCGAAATGGCGATGCCCTGCGCCTGACGCTGCTGTGGAATGGGGCTGGTGACCTGCCTCATCTCACTTTACAGGACGAGTCTGGAAGCTGGCAGATCGCCATACCCTCTGAGGTGATGGCAAGCGGTTTGACTCGCGATTGGCGTGAAACGGTTATTCCCGCCAATGCTGAAAGCGGCGAAACGCTGTTACTGCTTCCAGATCGGACGGAACTGGCGCGTTACACCATTGAAGCTGTGCCTGCCGAATATGCCATACCTGAGATGGATATTGATTTCGAAACCAGGATAGGCGAAGTAGGCAGCCTTATCGGCGTGAATCTACCTGATCGCTGGTCGTTAGCGTCGCCACCACAGGTTGAGCTGATCTGGCAGGGTGGGGATAGTGCTTCTGCAACCGCTTACACCGTATTTGTGCAGTTGCTGGACGCTGACAGTCGCGTAATTGCACAAAGTGACAATCAACCCGCTTCTGGCGTAAGGCCAACCACCGGCTGGCGGCAGGACGAGATTATTCGCGACCTGCATACACTGCAATACAACGAACTGGCTGCTGAAGGAACTGGCAGGCTTATCACCGGCCTGTACGATCCTTCTACTGGCGAGCGTGTGCGGCTTCCAGATGGCAGTGATTTCATGACCATAGCGAGTGAAGTGATTATCCAACCATAACGGGAGGGATCGTTCTACCACCCCGTTTCCAATATATTTCCAATGCGGCGCGTCCTACACTAAGACACCGATACAGATGCCGGAGAACCATATTGGCAAGTGGTGCGCGCCCTCTACGCGTTTTGATCGTCGCCGGAAGCCCGCTGGCGCGCACGGGTTTGACTGCCCTGTTAAGTGATCACGAAAACATTCAGCTTGTCGGTCAGGTTGATGACACACTGTTGGCCGAATCAATAGACGTTTACCGCCCTGAAGTGGTGATCTGGGATCTGGGCTACGAACCACAGCAGTATATTGAGCAGTTAGGGGAGCTGCGTGGCGCGGGAGTGGTGGTGCTTGGCTTGACGGCGGATAAATGGGGCGCGTCTGAAACCCTCGCGGCACTAGTTGCGGCGGGTTTGCGCGGTTTGCTATCACAGGATGCCCGTAGTGATGTTCTGGTCAATGCAATTCACGCGGCGGCGGGAGGTATGCTGGTGGTGGATTTCGAAACTGGCGAAGCGGCGTTTGCCCGCGCCGGTATTGTCACGCCAAATGCCAGTAATGAGGACATCGAGTCGTTCACGCCGCGTGAACGCGAAGTGCTGACGCTGGTAGCTGAAGGATTACCAAACAAAATCATCGCGCGGCAGCTTAATATCAGCGAGCACACCGTGAAATTCCACCTGAATGCCATCCTCACCAAACTTGGCGCGCAAAGCCGTACTGAAGCCGTTGTTCGCGCCACGCGGCTTGGCTTGATTGCCCTCTAGCCGCGCTCATTTAGAAATTTAATCGCTGGTTTGTAGTTTTGAATAGCGCGTTTGCTGCTCAAGCCCTAACGTGTCGTACTCCTAGCCAGTCAAGTCTATGCCCACCTAACCAATCTATCAGGTATATCCCTCTCTAGATTGTGGATGTGATGGGATCGGCATCAATGGTTCAATCAGGATACCTCGATTGCTATGGAGACAAAATCATGACAGGAACATTGGAACAACTCTCAAATGACTTGGCAGCAGTAGTTCAAAGCGCGAGTGGCAGCGTGGTACGCGTGTCTGCGCGCAGACGCCAGCCTGCTAGCGGAATCGTATGGTCGGCAGATGGGCTGATCATCACTGCAAATCACGTAGTTGAGCGTGATGAAAATATCAAAATCGGCTTGCCAGATGGAGGCAAAACTACGGCCTCAATCGTCGGGCGTGATCCAAGTACCGATGTTGCTGTGCTGCGCGTAGAGGCTGCTAGCTTAACGCCGGCAGCGTGGGTTGATGAAAATGCGCTCAAGGTTGGGCATCTGGTGGTTGCTGTCGGTCGCCCTGAGGACACCCCGCAGGCCACGCTTGGCATCATCAGCGCGCTGGATGGCGAATGGCGAACAATGGGCGGCGGTACGGTGTCGTCGTTTGTGCAAACCGATGTAGTCATGTATCCCGGTTTTTCCGGCGGGCCGCTGGTCAGCGCGGAAGGGCCGTTTGCCGGAATGAACAGTTCAGCGCTGGTGCGCGGCATGAGCGTGGCGCTTCCCCCAGCGACTCTACGCCGTGTGGCTGAAGCTCTGGCGACTCATGGTCGCGTGCGCCGGGGATTCCTTGGCGTAAGTGCTCAGCCTGCGCGGCTTCCGGCGAATACCGCTGAACAGTTGGGACAGGAAACAGCGTTGCTGCTGATTTCGGTGGAGACGGGCAGCCCGGCAGATGCTGCTGGCATGACGCTGGGCGACGTATTGATTTCATTGGATGGTATCCGTATTCGCCATTTGGATGA
>CAZBPB010000251.1:0-894 GCA_964493565.1 uncultured Pleurocapsa sp.
GCCCCGGCGAGATTGGCTGTTAAATTATATGACGCGGACGACCAGCCCTTTGAGGTACGCACCCTCGGGGAAGGTGAGCGCTACCGGATGATCGGGAGCGGCGCTGAGATGCTGCATAATTTGTCCCTGCCTGCCGCTATCTACCAATGCCCCAAATACAATTTTCTGGAACAGGTCGGCGCTGATAGCTCCTGAACAAGAATAGGTCATCAGGTAGCCGCCGGGGTTGAGCAGTTTGAAACAGTGTAAATTGAGGTCTTTGTAGCCACGCGCGGCTTTATCTACCTGACCGGTGTTGTGGGCGAATTTGGGTGGATCGCAGACAATAAAATCGAACTTTTCCCTCTGTTCAGCATAATCGCGCAATAGCTGGAAAACATCGGCCTGAATAAATTCGAGTTCCGGAGGGTTGTTCGCTGCAAGATTTAGCTCAGTGTTGCGCTCTGCCAGTTCAAGCGCCTCACGGGAAGCATCTACGCAGGTGATTGAAGCGATGTGCCGATTCATAACACTGATCGCAAATCCGCCGGTGTAACTGAAGAGGTTCAGTATTCTTAATGGTCTTTCAAATAGTTCATTCAGTTTTTCTACGTACTGGTCAGCGACTGCGCGATTTGCTGACTGATCGAGATAGAAACCGGTTTTGTGTCCGTTACGAATGTCTACCAGAAACTTGCGCCGGTTTTCCTGTATCTCGATGTATTCCGGGGGTTCTTCTCCCCACAACAAGCCAGTTTCAGATTTTAAGCCTTCTTTTCCGCGCACATCCACATCGCTACGTTCATAAATCCCACTAACTTCTGGCAATGTTTCGTGAAGCAACCGGACAATATCGTGCTTGCGTTGATCAATGCCCAGCGTAAGCGCCTGTAGGACAGCCCATTGACCATATAT
>CAZBPB010000251.1:904-5954 GCA_964493565.1 uncultured Pleurocapsa sp.
TTAATCCGGGCAGGAAATCACTTTCAGCGTTAATGGCGCGAAAGGCGCGGATTTCCCCACCTTGATGGAGTCTGGATTGCACTGCCTGCTGAATTTTACGCCGCCACCAATCATCGTTGATGGGTTCGTCGTGCCACGTCAGGATGCGTACCTGAATCTGAGATTTTGGATTCCAGTAGCCGCGCGCCAGAAAATGTCCCTTCGTAGATACCACATCTACAATATCGCCGGGGGATGGATTGCCGCGCACCTCTTGAATCGCTCCGGAGAAGATCCAGGGATGCTGCTGGATAACGGGTTTTTCGCGATCACGGCGGATGACAATTTGAGGCATGTTGGGAATATCCATGTGTTTTTAATGAGCGTGGACAGCACGCTGCATTTCATATCAATATATTAGACGGGCAAGGCGCGCCTTGCCCCTATGAATTATTGCGGTAAGACGCTAATTTGTGAATTATCTTTACGACTCTGAGGATGTGGCGCTGATCAGGGCAAATAGATCCGCTTCGCTGAGGACGGGTACACCAAGCTGCGCGGCTTTTTCGGCTTTGCTGCCGGGAGAGTCGCCCACGACCACATAATCGGTCTTTTTGCTGACGCTGCCAGTGATTTTACCGCCATGTGATTCGATGAGCATGGTGGCATCATCGCGGGATAATGTGGGTAAAGTGCCAGTGAGGACAAAGGTCTTACCAGTGAGCGCGTCGCCTGCTATTTCGCGGGCGGTATTCTGCATGTTTACGCCAGCGGCGCGCAGTTTATTCAATACGCTCACATGATAATCGTCCTGGAACCAGTCAAAAATACTTTGCGCCAGAATCCCGCCAATGCCATCTATTTCTTCAAGCTGGGCAGGGGTGGCGGCTTGAAGTGCATCCATTGAGCCGAAATGATTGGCGAGATCAACGGCGATGGTACTGCCAACGCCTTCAACGCCGAGCGCGGTGATCACCTGGGAGAGAGGGCGAGATCTTGCGGCCTCGATGGCGGCAAGTAGATTATTAACCTTCTTTTCGGCAAATTTGTCGAGTTCAAGCAGTGGTTCGGAAGTGAGCGAAAAGACATCAGCTTCATCATGCAGCAGGCCTTTATCCAGCAGGGTTTTGACGGTTTGACCGCCGAATCCCTCAATATCCAACCCGGCGCGGGAAACGAAAAATTCAAGCTGGCGGAAAACGCGTTCCGGGCATTGGGTGTTCGGGCAGTAATAGTCCACCGCGCCTTCGGGGCGGATAATGGGCGTATCGCAGAATGGGCAGCGTTCTGGCGGCAGGATTGGCTGCTCGCTACCATCGCGCTCGGCGGTAAGGACGCCGATTACATTAGGGATGACGTCTCCCGCACGTTTGATGACGACTCGATCTCCGACACGAATATCCAGCGCATGAACAATATCGTAATTGTGCAGGGTGGCATTGCTGACGGTGACACCGCCAATGAAGACTGGTTCCAAGCGCGCATTGGGGACGAGCTTTCCAGTGCGACCAACGCTGACCACCACGTCGAGCAGATGGGTGGAGGCTTCCTGCGCCGGAAATTTGTAGGCGATGGCGCCGCGCGGGTCTTTTCCCACAACGCCCAGTTCGCGGGAAATTTTGAGGTCAGCGACCTTGATGACGACACCATCAATTTCAAATTCAAGTGAGTTGCGGCGGGTTTCCCACGTGGGTATTTGCTGGATAACGTCGGATAATGTGGGAAAATATTCCGCATCTGGCGAGGTAATGAATCCCAATTCCTTTAAGTAACGCAAGTTATCCCACTGATTTTCCAGCGTTTTCCCACGCATATCCACTACCTGATAGATAAAGGCGGTCAGCGGACGGGCGGCGGTCATGCGCGAATCCTTTTGCTTAAGCGAGCCAGAAGCGGTGTTGCGGGCGTTAACATAAGCAGGCAAACCCGCGTCAATCTGCTTTTGATTGACGGCTTCAAAGTCTTTTTTCAGAAACAGGACTTCACCGCGCACGACCAATCGTTCCGGGGCTTCGGGGCCTTTCGGGTTTGCGGGGATACGCAGCGGAATCGTGCGAATGGTGCGGATATTGGGCGTGACCTCATCACCGATTTCACCATTTCCACGGGTGGCGGCCTGCACAAGTACGCCGTTTTCATAAGTGATGACGATGGTCAAACCATCCAGCTTTGGTTCAAGCACATAGCTCAACTGTGTGCCTGTAGGCAGCAGACGCAAGTTGCGCTCCTCCCATGCCTGTAAATCCGCCGTGGAAAATGCGTTGGAAAGGCTGAGAATCGGAGCGGCATGGCGAACTTTCGCAAAATCTTCGGAAAGGTCGTTGCCAGCGCGTTGGGTTGGTGAATCCGGGGTGATTAAATCTGTGTGTTCCTGCTCGATGGCTGCCAGTTCGTTGTAGAGCTTGTCATACTCCGCGTCGCTTACCGCCGGTTCGCTGAGCACGTAGTAGCGATAGCTGTAATCTGCGAGTAAACGGCGCAGTTCAGCCGCACGCTGAGCAATATCAGTCATGTTACTCTCCTGTCAGGGTGCTGTGGTTGCCGGAAGGTCGCTGACGGGAGCCTGAACATCCAAAAACTGCGCCGCTGTCCAACCGGTTTCGCTCGGATTATCCGGATTTTGAACGCGCCACCAGGTAAAGCCAGTCGCGCTCAATGGTCCTTCAATGACTCTAAATGTCGTTCCAAGCGGCGCCATGAAAACCAATTCCTGATCTGTACCTGCGCCAGCGCGTACGTTTAGCGAATCGGCGTTCACTACAACAGTCGCGCCAAGCGAAATGGTAAGCGGCGTCGGAGAGAGAACGACAGGAAATAAAGTCGGGCCTTCGAGGGCGAACGTGGGCAGGGAATTGGGCGCGATTTGCGCGGGTTCTAGCGTCACAGCGTTGGCTGGTGTCGTCGGTTCGCCGGGCTGCGGTGTGCTGCTGGGAACAGCGGTAATGATAATGATGCGCGGCGAACCGCCGGGACCACCATCTCCGCCGAGGCCGATGACCAGCCCTATGACGCCGAACGCAACCACGAACACGACAACTACCATGGCAACCACTGACCAAAGCGGGAGATACATAGGGCTATCGCTGCGCTGACGCTTACGCGGGCGGCGCTGTGCGGGTGGACGCTGCTGTGGAGGCGGAGGTGGCGGCATATTACGCGGAGGTGGAATGGGCGGCAATGTGTTTTGCTGCGCCGGTGGCGGAATAGGTGGCAGCTGCTGTGGTGGCATGGCGCGGGTCTCGTCCGTCGGCGTCACCTGCCGGGTACCATCATCAGGCGAATAGGGAGGCTGAAACTGGCTATCGACCATTGCGTTTATCCAACCACTGCATGAACTGTTCAAGCGGCCACGTGTTGATGACCTGTTTTGCTTCAATCCAGCCACGACGCGCGGTTATCACGCCATAGCGCATCAAATCCATGTCTTCGGGGCGATGGGCATCGGTATCAATGCAAATCGGAATATTCATATAGGCGGCACGACGAGCATATTGCGCTTCGAGATCAAGACGATGGGGATTGGCGTTGATTTCAAGCGCGGTGCCAGTTTTTTGAGCGGTGGCGAAAACGGCATCCATATCTAGATCGGCGGGTTCGCGGTCAGGGATTAACTGCCCGCGTGGATGGCCAATCAAATCTACATGCGGATTATTGAGCGCGTTAAGCAGGCGCTGTGTGACCTGTTCGCGGGGCTGGCGCAAACCGACATGCAGTGATGCGATCACAAAGTCGAGTTGCTCAAGGATTTCATCTGGGAAATCGAGCGTGCCGTCGGCCTTGATTTCCATTTCGGTGCCGTGAAACACGCGGATTGCGCCGTCCATGTCAGCATCTACGCGACGAACCTCTGCCTGCTGTTCTAGCAGGCGTTCAATTGAAAGACCGTTGGCGATGGTAGCACCGCGTGAATGATCGGTGATGACGATGTATTTCCGACCACGTTCGAGCGCGGCTTCAGCCATTTGCTGAACAGTGGCAACGCCATCACTCCACATGGTGTGCATGTGCAGATCGGCGTGAATATCGGTGAGTTCGATCAAGTCTGGCAATTTGCCTTTTTGCGCGACCTCTATTTCACCCAAGTCCTCGCGGATTTCTGGCGGAATATAAGGCAAGCCAAGCTGCGCATAGACGTCTTCTTCCGCAGCGCATAGGATTTCTTCGCCACCATTTACAGGGGTGAACGCCCACTCATTGAGCGACAGCCCGTTTGCCAGCGCCATGGTACGGAGCTTAATTCCATGATTTTTGCTGCCGGTGAAATAGGCCAGGGCAGTCCCCCAGCGTTCTTGAGGCAGCACACGTAGATCAACCTGCAAGCCGTTTTGGAGTTCGACCGAGCTTTTGGTGGGGCCGTGACCGAGCACGCGGGCAACTTCATCCATGTGCACAAATACATCCATGATCGGCGCGGCGTCGTCTGCTGTGACAACCAGATCAACATCGCCAATGGTGGGCAAGGCGCGGCGAATACTGCCAGCAATCGCGCCTTTGCCCACGCCTTCGAGCTGCATGATCATGGCGAGAATGCGCTCGGCGGCAGGTAGGGCGACGCCAAGGGGGGTGCGGGTATCTGAAGCACGACGGTTATAAGATTCGATGCCTTCAAGGATGCGCGTGACGCTTTTTGCGCCCATGCCCGGAAGCTCACTGAGTTTTCCCTCTCGCGCGGCGGTTTCCAGCGACGGA
Source organism: uncultured Pleurocapsa sp. (assembly GCA_964493565.1). Classification (GTDB taxonomy): domain Bacteria; phylum Chloroflexota; class Anaerolineae; order Aggregatilineales; family Phototrophicaceae; genus Flexifilum. Next base: position 5,573 of record CAZBPB010000251.1, read on the forward strand.
ACATCAGTGATGCCGGCATCCTGCCAGAACATGCGCGCCATTTTGGGGCCAACACCGTTGATGTGCAGAATATCCACAACGCCGGGGGGAACTTCGGCTGCGAGATTCTCATAAAATTGCAAGGTGCCAGTATCGAGAATTTCGGTGATCTTTTCTGCGATGACTTTGCCGACACCGGGGATTTCTTCTAGGCCACCTTCGGCGGCAACCACGCGCAGATCACGGGGGAACTGACCGATGGAATTGGCAGCATTACGATAGGCTAGAATGCGATGCACATTCTCGCCCTTGATCTCTAACATATCGGCGATGCGGTCAAACATCGCGGCCATTTCACTATTGGTCACGCAGTTGCCTCATTTCTGGCAGGTGCCACCACAGT
>CAZBPB010000252.1:0-5947 GCA_964493565.1 uncultured Pleurocapsa sp.
CCAGATCTGGCAGCGCTCTGGGATGTTTCCTGAATTTCGGGAAGATGAACCGGAAATAGGCGTGAACGGCGAAAATTCCTCCACCGTAAATCAGCAAAAATGGCTCGGCAACACCAGCCACAAAATTCGCGGCGAAAGAATCCGAAAAAACCAGCCCGCCGAACCACAAAACGATTCCCACTAAGACGCATACTACCGCTAATTTCAGCCGTCTATTGATCGCCTGTTCATAAGTCACACCTGAGAGAGTAAGCTGGCTATGTAGAGAATGCGCCTCGACGATTACACCGCTAAGTGCTACTCCTGCTGAGATCAAAAAGATGCAAAATGAGGAGAGATCAGGCATAGGCAGCCTCGAAAGCGGCTTTGAAGCCGGGTAAACTGCGCTCAATCATGGAATCGTTGGCAGTCAGCGAGATGCGGAAATATCCCGGCATCTCAACCAGCGTTCCGGGCAAGCACAAAACATTCTGTTCAGCAAGCAACCGCATAAAGCGCTGGTCATCAGGAATTGGCGAACGGGGCAGGAGATAGAATGTGCCTTCCGGGGAGTGCACATCATAGCCGATGTTCCGCAGTTCGCGGATCATCCAATCCCGTTTGTATTGCAAGTGCTCAAGGTCAAGGCATGTCTTTTCCAAATCTGCCATTGCGTGCTGCAGCAGAGCGTTTGGCTGGGCAAAACCAATCGTCAACTGAGCCGCCATACAGGCCATTGCCACAGAGGTCACATCTGGCATGGCTGAGGGCAGCGCGATGTAACCGATACGCTGCCCCGGTGCGAGGGTTTGCTTGCCATAGGTGTAAAGCATAATGGTCGGCACGTAATATTTGATCGGGCTGGTGTATTCAACACCGTCAAATAAAATGCGGCGATAAGCTTCGTCTGAAAGCAAGTAAATGGCGCGTCCATATCGCGCGCTGGCTTCAGTTAGAATGTCTGCCAGTGCTTGCAGCGTTTGCGGGGGGTAAATCTTCCCGGTAGGGTTATTGGGAGAGTTCACCAAAATAGCGCGGGTTTTTGGGGTTATCGCCGCACGAATCGCTTCCAGATCGAGATCAAAGCTGTCAGGGCGAACTTTTACTCGAACGGGAATACAGCCAACACCTTGCAGCATCGCCTCATAGAAGAACCAAGGAGGACTGTTGAAGATCACTTCATCGCCCGGATCAGTCACAGCCTGTATGGCAATACTAATAGCTGCGAACGCGCCGGTAGTCATGATCACATTTTCAGGGGCGATTTCTAATCCATAACGATTTTTTAGGGACTGTACCACTGTATGCACTGCCCCCGGAGCATTCATGGTATAGGCATACCACTCCTCATTCTGAGGGGTTAGATGACGCTCCAGCGCGTGAATCAGGCCGGTTAAAGGCATCTCATGCGGGTTACCAATAGCAAAATCGCAAACATCCGGTTCACCCGCTTTGCGTGTGTAGTCAGAATCGGTGAGGAATTGCAGCACCGCGCTGTTCACGTTCACGAAACGCGTCATCCGTTCAGAGACTGCGCCCATCATCTGACTCCTGTAGAACTCATCTCAATAACTTGTACATGTGACTCTAGCACTATTTTTGGATTGACGCGGAGGATTTAAGCTGCCGGTCGGTGAAAAGACTTTGCGGATAGAGAGCGGACTATAGCAATCAACTCACCCATGAACAGGCGGCTTCCCATGAGAGGTTTGACCTCCTGCGTAAGCCGCCTGTTCAAAAGGCACAACAGGGGGAAGGTAGTGACGGCGCGCTGTACCTTCCCGTAATTAATAAGGGGAACTACGCGCCAATTTCCGGACAAGGCGTGCTAGGCACAACATTGTCTGAGCGAGTCCAACCATTCACCTGGATTCCATCTACATCAAATATGATCCGATACCAGGTTGAGTTGGTTTGTGGGTCTTGCGCCACTTCCAGTACCTGAGCCAGTCTTCCCGGTGGAAGATCGCCGATTCGCGTTGAATCGGTGGTTGGTCGTGACCGAACAAATTTATTCTCGTCGCTCACGTTCACGACGGTACACAGGAATGTTGGTGTTGGCGTTATGGTCGGCGTATCAGTTACCGTCGGGGTGTCCGTCGCCGTTGGCGTATCGGTCGGCGTATAGCTGGGCGTATAGGTATCAGTCGGGGTGTAGGTATCGGTCGGCGTATGCGTCTCCGTCGGCAGCGGTGTGTTGGTTGGCGTGTGGCTGGGCGTATAGGTATCGCTCGGCGTAAATGTTGCCGTTGGCGTATCGGTTGGGGGCGGAAAAACAACGGGCTGCCAGACATCTCTGGTCAAAACAATAATCATCAGCAGGATGATAATGCCCGCCCCAATTGCACCGTAGAGGCGTAGGCGTGAACGACGCCGTATTTCGGCGATCTGTGCTTCTACACGTGCCACTTCCGCGCGCCTGCCAAGGATAGTGAAGGGTTCTTCCTGTGCTGCTTCAACCAGCGCTTCGGCTTCGTCAACACTCCCTTCTTCAAGCGCGCTGACGGCACGCTCAACAATACGCGCCATCAGATCACTGACGACGGTACGATAGCGGCTGTCCTGCGCATAATCCTTTAAGCCAGCGAGCATTGAACGCGCCTGAACCAGATCGCTATCATCATTCTGAGCGATCAATGTAGATGCGCGCTCGATAACCTGACGCACGCGCTGTAATTCGCTCACGGTTGCGCGGGCTTCGATCAGCATTTGCGAGATACCGGGATCGCCGGGATCCAGCTTATTGCCCTGCTCCAACAATGCAAGCGCATCGCTGGTTAATGAAATACGTTCCTCTACCGACGACGCCCCTTTTGCGCGAGCCATCGCCGCGCCAGCCTGATCGGCAATTTGCGTCTTAATCAGGTTTAAGCGGTTATTGGCATCAGCGGTCAACTGCGCCAGACGCTGGCTGTTAGGCAGCAGTTGGCGCAGACGCGCGAGCGTACCTAACACTGTTTGCAGGGTGGCGACCTGATCGTTGAGCGAACCAGAAAGCATGGTTAACTGAACGCTGGCATTCTCGGCATCAGCCTGAATGCGCCGGGTTTTCTCGATACGATCTTCAGCGGCGGGATCATTGGCAACCACCCGCAGCGCGCCTTCGTACTTGCGCAGCGCCTCGCCCCAGTTATCAGAGTTCAGCAAGCGGTCACCTTCAGAGATCATTTCACGCGCCAGCGCGAGATCCTGAATTTCTAACAGCGCCTGTTCAGCATCTTTCCAGCTCAAAATACCGGCGCGTTCGGCTAGATCGCGGGCTTCACGATAGAGACGTTCGGCTTCATCGTAATTGCCAGCACGTACCAACGAATTGGCGCGATTATAAGAAACACGCGCTTCAAAGGGGATGCGATGATCTGGCACAACGCCGCGAATCAGGTTGTCTTCGGCCTTCTGGCGATAATCCAGCGCGGTTGCATTATTGGGCTGCACACCGAGTATCTTATTTGAAAGGTCAATGACGTTCTGATACTCACCAGCGTAATAAGCCTGCGTAATCTCAGACACCAGCGTTTCAACATCACCGTTTCCAGCAGGCACCTGCGCCGCCGCTGGCGGGGTTTTACGGCTTTTGGAGGTAGGCTTACCTTCAGATTCAACAACAGGTGTAGCAGCGTCTGACTCATAAACGGCAGTTGTACGCTTTTCTACAGCGCCTGCACTCCCGCCGGGGGGCGGCGGCAAACGCGGAACACCATGCCGAACAAACAGATCATTGACACGCTGACGCGCCTGCGAATTTTTAGCGCCCGCTTCTTCCAGAACGCTGATCACCTCACCATCGCGCGGGCTAAGCGCCAGAGCTTCGGTTAGAATGTCAATGACTTCATCAACATCATTCTCATCGTTGGCGAGTTCAAGGCGAATACGCGCCTTGCGTACTAACCCGCGAACGGCAGTCGCATTGGAAACATTTGAGGCGCCGCCACCCAGCCTGGCGACTTCAGCAAACAAAGCCTGCGCGCTGGCTTCCTGCGGTGTATTTTTAGCATCTGCAAGCAACCCACGCGCCGCTCGTTCCAGATCAGCCAACGCGTCTGCGTCTGGCTGTTCTCCGAGACCATTTAGTTGTCGGCGTAAGTCTTCGATTTGACGTTGAAGATCGGGCATGAAAAACCCTCGCTCCGTAATGAACTGGCGGCTTCATGCGAACCTTAACGCATTTGTCCAGCCGTCACAAGTGCGGATTCCCTTCGCCCATTCGCCGCCATCAGCGGAGCAATTATTGAAAAAAGGCTGGTATTAAACGAGACCCGGCATCGTCTTTAGAGGACGTTTGAAAATGCTTTTGAACAGCATCACTCGACCTTCAACCCAACCTAGCGGTCGGGGTGAGAATTATAAGTAAGTTTTTCTACGCGGAAATTAGAACTTTCAAGCGGCTTCTTAGACATGTTATCCTGATAAACGCAACTCGTGTCATTTGTATGTTGTAATGTCAAATCATTGTATCGAGGCCATTCATGCCAAATATTCACCGTGTCACATTTCCGGTACGCAGTTACGAATGTGACTTTTACGGACATGTAAACCAAGTGAATTACCTACGCTATATGCAGGAAGCAGCCGTCGGCGCTTCATCAGCCGTTGGCTATGACGAAGCGCGGTATCAGCAGTTAAATACAATCTGGCTGATTCGCGAAATTGAAATTGAATATTTCAACCCGCTCAAGCTGGGAGATAGTGTCAACATCGCCACATGGGTAGACGATTTTCGCCGTGTGCGCAGCCGCCGCTATTATGAAATGACGCGAACAACTGATAGTCAACCTGTAGTCAAGGCGAATGTAGACTGGGTGTATTTGAACCGGACTACCGGAATGCCCGTACAAATCAGTGATGAGATGGCAGCAGCTTTTGTGCCGGATTCCACCGAACGCGCCCAAACCGCGGAGCGGCGCAGTAAGTTTCCCGAACCGCCGCCCATGCCTGCCGGCGCATTCACGATGAAGCGGCGCGTAGAATGGCGCGATATTGACGCAGCACAACACGTAAACAATGCCAATTATCTGGCGTTCATGGAAGAATCCGGCGTTGAGGCTGCTGCTGCATTGGGCTGGCCATTTGAGCGAATGCAAAAGCATAATATCGGCATTATGGCGCGCAAGCATCATATTGAATACCGATTGCAGGCTACATTAGGCGAAGAACTGCTGGTGACCACGTATCTGGCCGAACCACGCCGCAGCACAGTGAACCGTGTGTATTTGATTCATCGCGCGTCAGATAAGGCCTTAATCGCCCAGTCACGCTCACAGTTCATGTGCGTAAATCTCGAAAGCGGCACATTGATGCGCTTCCCGGAAAATTTTATTGCTGATTTTGCCAGTAGTATTTCTGGAGGTCTGCCAAAATCATGAATGAGGCTGCGCTCATATTAGGCATGGCAGCGGTCACATTTCTTGTACGCTATCCGGTGATGGTGCTGGTCAGCAAAATGCCAATGCCGCAGTCGGTTTTTAACGCCCTGCGCTACGTACCGCCTGCTGTGCTCGCGGCGATTGTTGTCCCGGCTGTACTAATGCCACAGGGAACGATTGATGTTTCCCTGAATAATGCATACCTGATTGCCGCGATTGTATGTGTAATTGTGGCATGGCGCACAAATAATCTTCTTTTAACCATCATTCTGGGTATGGGTGCAATGGTTGGCTGGCGCGCGCTGGTGGGAGGCCTGTAAAGGTGGATTTCTGGCAGTTAGACGATGCTGGTCTCTACGATGATTTAGCCACAACGTTTGTTACGTGGATAGTGGTTTTGTGATTACAGCGGCAGGCATAGAAGCATGTATGAATATGGCATTGTGTGTAATCGCTCGCGTGCCAGCGCTGCCCGCCAGACCGCGGCGTATCGCGAATTTCTGTGGGAGGCGGGCAATTGATTAAGACAAACAACGCGAGTTTCTTTTTAGTGATTGAAGGTCTGGATGGTTCGGGCAAAAGCGAGATCTCGCGCCGCCTTACGG